>JAJZZT010000188.1 GCA_021797415.1 Bacillota bacterium | reverse complement strand
ACCCGGCAATCCGCGCGAGATCATCGCTCGGTACAAGATCCATTGTGCCAAACTGGCGCACGTCCTGATACCTCAATTGCACGTCCCCGTCCAGATCGAATGTGACGTGCGTGTGCGGCTCCTCCGGGGAATCCGCCAGCCGCACACTGTAGCGGCCCTCCATGCGCAGATGGGAGACCAGCGTGTCCGCGCCAAGATCAAACAGCAGGTACTTGCCGCGCCGTCGCACGTCGCAGATCGCACACTGCCTTACGCGCGCCGTGAACTCGGCGATGTCGGGAGAACGCACAATGCGCGGCAGGACCACGCGCGCGCGAAGGATCGTGCGGCCGCGCACCAGTTCGAGCAAGTTGCGGCGCACCGTTTCAACCTCCGGCAATTCCGGCAAAAGGGCGCCTCCTCACTTTGCGTCGTACCACGTTTCCCCGGCATGCACATCCACTTGCAACGGCACCCTCAGTTGTAGCGCACCCTCCATCTGCCCTCGGACCAACTCCGTCAATGCGTTCAGTTCCTCCGGGGGGCACTCGAAAATGAGTTCATCGTGCACCTGTAGCAGCATGCGGCTCTGCCATCCGCCCGAACGCAATTGCTCGGACAAGCGGATCATCGCCACCTTGATGATGTCGGCCGCGGTCCCCTGGATCGGTGTGTTCATCGCCGTGCGTTCGGCAAAGCTGCGTTCGTTGAAATTGCGGCTGCGGATCTGCGGCAGATAACGCCGGCGCCCCATGACCGTCTCTGCATAACCGAGATCGCGCGCCCGCTGAACCGATTGTTCCATGTAAGCCTTCACACCGGGAAACTTCGCGAAATACTGTTCAATGAACGCGGCCGCCTGCGCGCGGGGAATATTAAGATTCTGCGACAATCCATAGTCGCTGATACCATACACAATCCCGAAGTTGACCGCCTTTGCCTGCCGCCGCATGAGCGCCGTTACCTGCTCCGGGGGCACCTCGAAAACGTCGCTCGCCGTGCGCGTGTGAATGTCCATGCCCTGCATGAACGCCTCGATCAGCGCCGTATCGCCGGAAAGGTGCGCCAAAATCCGCAATTCCACCTGCGAATAGTCCGCCGATACGATCAGCCATCCGGGAACCCCGGGAATGAACGCCTGCCGCAACCTTCTTCCCTGTTCAAGGCGGATGGGAATGTTCTGCAGGTTCGGCTCCTGGCTCGAAAGACGTCCCGTGGCCGCCATCGCCTGGCGGAATGTCGTGTGCACGCGCGCATCCGGCGGGCGCACGACCGCGAGCAATCCCTCGATGTAGGTCGACTGCAATTTGGCCAACTGCCGGTACTCCAGGATCCGCTGCACGAACACGCTGTACGGCGCAAGCCGTTCCAGCACGTCCGCGCTCGTCGAATAGCCCGTCTTGGTCTTTTTCGTTGCAGGCAGTCCCATTTTCCCGAACAGGATATCTCCCAACTGTTTGGGGGACTGAATGTTGAACGCAGTTCCCGCCAGTTCGTAGATCTCCTGCGTCAGCCGCTTTATGCCTTCTGTTAGTTCCCGCCCGATGGCGCGCAACCGCTCTGCATCCACGCGCACGCCGAGCAACTCCATTCGCGCCAGCACGACGGAAAGCGGCAATTCCACCCCCTCGTACAGCGATCGCAACTGCTGTTCTTCCAGTGCGGACTGCAGGACGGGCAACGTGCGCAACAGCCTTGTCGAAGACTCCAGCAAAGCCGGCGCATGTTCCACACCAGACTTTTTCAGTTGCGCCGCGAGGTCGTCGCGCAACGGATCGTCCGGCAACGCGTACGCGATCACGTCGTCCAGCATGGGTTCGCCCTCCGAGGCGTGGATGAGATAGGTCGCGAGCAATGCATCAAACACATTGGCAATACAATCGCCAGGGTCCGAAGCCCAGCCGAGCCGTACGAGGACGACGCGCAGCGCCTTGCTGTCATAGGTGACCTTCCGGCGGTCCGGGTCCGCCAGGTACCGCAGCAGCGCGACAACTCCGGGCGCCTGCGGATCCGAGACATCTTCGCCGATCGACGCGTACCACGTCCCGGTCGCGTCGGCAAGCACGAAGCCAAGCACGCGTCCACTCTGGTAAGACCCATCCAGATCGACCAGCACGACTGTCGGCCCGGAGATGTCCGCCAGCCTGTCGCCCCACACTTCGACAGGCAGCCGCTCCGCTCGATCGCTGGCCTCGGCAACTGCCGTTCCGACGGCGCCAGTTCCTACATCGCTCCCGGCGACGCCGCCCGCCCTCCTTGCTCTCGTCCCGCTTGCCGTTCCCGCTTCTCCCTGCGGATCCGGTCCAACCGACGCGTCGTGCAGCGTTGGTGCATGCGCCTCTCCCGCGACCGTATGGACCTCATCGCCCGCGCGGACTCCGTAACCAACATGAGACTCGTCACTCGCATCGCCCGCATGAACTCCATCGCCAGTTCCTGCATCACTCCCGGAACCGCCCGCCTGTCCGGCGTCCGCACGCTGGCCGGACAGACTTCCCTGCGCCAGCTTGCCGAGCAGGGAGCGAAACTCGTACTGCTGAAACAGCGGCCGCACCTGATCCGCGGCAAACCCCGCATAGCGCAATTCGTCGAGGTCCACATCAATCGGAGCCGCGCGCTCGATCGTCGCCAGGCGCTTGGACAAAAGCGCCTGTTCGCGGTGTTCGCGCAGTCGTTCGCGCAGCTTCCCGCCCGCCACGTCGTCGATATGCGCAAGCACTTCCTCGACGCTTCCGAATTGCGTCAGCAGCTTGATGCCCGTTTTCTCCCCCACGCCCGGGACCCCAGGGATATTGTCCGACGCATCGCCCATCAACCCTTTGAGGTCAATGATCTGCGCCGGTGTCAGAGAAAAGCGCTCCATCACCTGAGCGGAATCGTAGCGCACAAGGTCCGTGACCCCTTTTCTCGTCAGGCAGGTCACGACATGCGGCGACACCAGTTGCAGCAGATCCTTGTCCCCCGACACCACCGTGGTGCGCATTGAACTCCTCTCGGCGACAGCGGACAGCGTTCCGATGATGTCGTCCGCCTCATAATTCTCCACTTCCAGATAACGCACGCCAAACGCGTGCAGCAGATCCCGCGCCATCGCGAACTGACCGATCAGTTCCGGCGGCGTCTCCTGCCGTTTCCCTTTGTAGTCCGCGAACTGCGCATGGCGGAATGTCGTCTTCCCCTTGTCAAACGCGACCGCGACGTGCGTCGGCCGCTCGTCCCGAAGAAGATTGACAAGCATCATGGCAAGGCCGTAAACCGCATTCGTGTACAATCCCTTTGAAGTCGAGAGCAGCGGCACTCCATAAAAAGCGCGGTACAACACACTGTTGCCGTCGATCAGCAGCAGCTTCTCCCCGCGCCCGCCAGCGGCCGCCCCACCCTGCGCCTTCCCTGCCAAGCATCCCAGCCCCTCTCGGACCACTGTCCCGACCATTGTAACACGACTGTCCGCCTCTCTTCGACAGCGTCCTGTACGCCCACGTGAAACCTGGACACAGCACAGAACCACTCGCGCGGCACATCAAACCATTATTTCATTCCGATGTTATGCTACAATGAAATTGCTACCGCTAACGCAATGCGGTTTATCCTTTGGTATGGGTGATGTATCCACCTCTCGACACCGCAAGACGCCGGCGTATGCGCAGTGAGACTGCGCATACGCCGGCGTCTTGCGGTGTCGAGAGGCCCATCGGACAATTCCCGAATCTCCGCGACACACTCTGGCGTCATGCGACAACAAGGTCGCCGGGCTCTTGCATCACTTGCATCAGCTCACAAGCCTACAGTCAACCTACAGGTTGGCGATCAGGGCCGTCGCAAACTCGGACGTGCCGACTTCCTTCGCGCCTTCCATCAGGCGGGCAAAGTCGTACGTGACCGTCTTTTGCGCGATCGTCTGCTGGAGCGCGTCCACGATGCGGTCCGCCGCCTCCTGCCATCCCA
>JAJZZT010000031.1 GCA_021797415.1 Bacillota bacterium | reverse complement strand
TCACAAGGCCGTCGCCGATACCGGAGCCGACAGCCGCCAGGCCGAGCAGCAGGGCGACGGACAGATCGTAGAGAGCGTAGACAAGAGCTTGATTCATCCTTGCATCCTCCTCAAACAATGTCAGACGGGATCCCGAAGGGCTGGGCCGGACGGGAACCGGTCGCGGCGCGGTGCGCCGCGCCTCAGTGTTGCGGATTATCCGCGTAAGCCTTCTGCCCGACGTACAGCGTCGTCAGGATCGTGAACACGTACGCCTGGATGGTGCTGACAAACGCGCTGTAGAACAGCCAGATGAGCAGCAGCGGCAGCGTGAGCGGAATCCAGCCGAACAGCATCGGGGCTCCCACAAGCACGCCGATCAACGCCTCGCCCGCAAAAATATTCCCGAATAGACGCATGCCGTGCGTCAGGGGATTGGTGATCTCTTCGATGATGGCCATCGGGTTGTGCCAGTAGTGGCGAAAGTATCGTCCGGGCGTCCTCAAGCCCTGCGCGTGGCTCAACAGCCACACCATGAACGCCAGGCCCAGGGTCATGCTCATATTGGCGGTCGGCGAGTCGAACAGGGGCATCTCGCCGTGCGCCTGCGCGAGACGGGCGGCCGTCAGCCCGAGCCACGGCGCCGGCTCGTTCAGCTTGACGCTGATCGTCGCAATCAGGCCCAGCCAGTTCGACACAAAAAGAAAGATCAGCATCGTGAACGCCAAGGGCAGAATAAAGCGGACAACCCGCTCACTCGGCATCGTGTCCCGCGCCATGCCTGCGGTAAATTCGACACTCCACTCGATGAAATTTTGCAACCGCCCCGGGCGTCTCATGTCAAGATTGCGCGCGCCAAGACGCAGCAGCACGATCACGATCAGCCCCGCCACAAACATCATCGCAATGGTAACGATGTTAACCGGAAAGAATGTATTATAGAAGAGATACGGGAATGCCGGCACTGTGTCACCTACCTTCCCCCGGACGTTAAACGACGACCTCTCACATATCCGTAGAGGCCGACAAAGATCACCGCAAAGCCCGCAAGATAACCGGCCAGCGCGGCAAACGGACTCACGCCGGGCGTCTTCACCGCAACCACCATGACGGCCGCCAGCACGATCAGCCTTGTCGCGGTTCCCATCATGCCGGATGCAAACAGCGCGCTTCCGCCGAGACCGTCTTTCAAGTGGCCCTGGCGCACCATGCTGTAAACGGCGTACGCACCGCCAGCCTCGCCGAGCAGGAGTCCATTCCAAATCGACCGCTGCAGCGGGAGCGCCAGCCAACACAACAGCGTGAGGAGCACAATCCCGACACCGATACGGCGTATCAGGCGAAGGCGACTGTACAAAGCCGCAAGCTCACTCATGGTCTCTCTCCCAACAGCCGTTTGATGATGAATCCGAGGCCCGTCGCTCCCACCGCGAGTCCGACGAGCACTCCGGCCGCGGTCAGCCACGGAAGATGCCACCGCAATCCCATGCGATAACCGAGGTAACCGAACACGATCATATTGACCGCGACCTGCAGCGACGCGCCCGAGAAAACAGCAAACGTTTTCCATACCCGGTATGTCTCGGACGATTTTGTGTCCTTATCGGGACCGTCATCGTTTGCGATCGGCCGCCACCACCCGACGACCGCCAATCCGGCCACCGCAACGCGCGGGGCTGTAGCGCGCTGCAACTGAAGGAACAGACGGGCGGCAACATTGAAACAGAGAAACCTGAGCGCATCCCGCACCGCACAGGAATATCCTTGCGCTGTCAAGTATTCCACAAAGAGCTAAAGAATCATGCAGGACGGCCGTCCACTCTGTATGAAATACAAGCATAGCCTGCCACAAAGGCTGAACCCTTGCTTATACTACACTACGCCGAAAATCGTTGTCAACGAACCGCAGCGCCCGGCGCGGGCTGTCGGCGATTTTTTGGCGACATTTATTTGTCATCCGGGATTTCTTCATGCTCTCGCACAATGTGCGTGTAATCGTATCCATGCGTGCAGTGTTCACAGTGGACGCGAACGACGGTTTCGCCGACCGGCGTCTTGACGCGATTGATTTTCCCGCAGTGCGGACATTCGGAATCAAATTCCCAGTGCATCTGTGTCATTCAAATTTCCCTCTTTCGCGCAACAGTTTGCCGCCACTCCGGCGACATCGGGCGTCTTGGGCGTCTGTCTTGAAAATGTCTTCTGCCAGGCGGCGTCATCCCCTTTGCTCCTGCTCGGACACCGCTATCGCTGAACTCGCGACGAGCAAAGGGGATGACGCCGCCTCAGCAAACCTTGTCCGTAGAGCAAAACTCGCGACGAGCAAAGGGGATGACGCCGACCCAGCGAACCTTGTCCGTAGAGCAAAACTCGCCGGAGCAGGGCACCGGCCCGGCCAACCCGCAGGCTGCCCTGTCGCGTTCAGCGGTTGGCTCCCAGGGGGACGAACGGCGCAGGCCGCCGTTCACCGCCAAAGTAGTGCCCCAGCGCCGCAACAATCCGTTCGGACGCCCGGCCATCTCCGTACGGGCTCGCCGCAACCGCCATGGCGCGGTAGGCGGCAGGATCGCGCAGCAGTTCGGACGTCAGGGAATAGATCTGCTCGCGATCGGTGCCGGCGAGTTTGAGCGTTCCCGTTTCGATGCCTTCCGGACGCTCCGTCGTATCGCGCAATACCAGGCAGGGCACCCCGAGAAAAGGCGCCTCCTCCTGCACGCCTCCCGAGTCGGTGAGAATCAGATAGGCGCGCGCCGCAAAATTGTGGGCGTCCACCACGTCGAGCGGTTCGATCAAGGAGATGCGCGGGTGGCCCCCGAGAAAGCGGTGCGCGGGTTCGCGGACCGCCGGATTCAGGTGCATCGGATAGATGACGCGCACATCCTGAAACTCATCCACGATGTCGCGCACCGCAAGAAAGATTTGCTCAAACTTTTCGCCAAGATTCTCCCTGCGATGGGCCGTCATGAAGATAAGGCGTTCGCCCGGCTGGACGCGGGAGAGCACTTCGTGGTGGTAATTTTTCACCACGGTGGTGCGCATGGCGTCAATCCCCGTGTTTCCGGTTATGTAGATGTGCTCGGGGTCCTTGTTTTCGCGCAACAGGTTGTCCGCGGCAGCCTGCGTCGGGGCAAAGTGAAGATCGGCCAGGACGCCGGTCAGTTGTCTGTTCATCTCCTCGGGATAAGGCGAGTACTTGTCCCGCGTGCGCAGTCCCGCCTCGACGTGGCCGATCGGAATCTGCTGGTAGAACGCCGCCATGCTGGCCGCAAACGTGGTGGTCGTATCACCGTGGACGAGCACGATATCCGGTGCTGTCTTCTGAAGGATGTCCTCCAACTGCCGCAATGTCTTGTTCGTGATCATCGTCAGCGTCTGCCGCGCTTCCATGATGTCCAGATCATAATCGGGAGCGATTTCAAAAGCGTTGAGAACCTGATCCAGTTGCTCCCTGTGCTGGCCCGTCACGCAGACGATCGTCTCATATCCGCTGTGCCGGCGCAGTTCCCGGACAAGCGGAGCCATCTTTACCGCTTCCGGCCGTGTGCCAAACACGGCCATCACCCGCTTTTGTGCTGCCATGGGCCCACCCCCGGTGCAAAATCGCCACATTCCCCCGCATATGCGGGTCCCGGGGACATGTTTTACATGTCCCCCAGCTCAGAGTATCCCTCTGTCCGGCAGATTACAATGTACCGCACAGGCGATCTCCGGCATCACCGAGGCCCGGCACGATATAACCGCGTTCGTTCAATTTTTCGTCAATCGCCGCGACGTGCATTTCCACGTCCGGATGACGGCGCAAAAGCAGTTCAAGTCCTTCGGGCGCCGCGATCAACGAGCACAGCTTGAGGCGGTCGGCGCCGCGCCGTTTGAGCAACGACAAGGCCGCATCCGCCGAACCTCCCGTCGCCAGCATCGGGTCGAGCACGATCACAAGCGATCGCTCAAGGCTTTGCG
>JAJZZT010000054.1 GCA_021797415.1 Bacillota bacterium | reverse complement strand
CATTTGCTTGATCACGCAACAATCGGCTCCCGATACTTCTGAAAACCGGAAAGAAGGTATGATCATTGAACACCGGCACGAAATCAGAACAGGAGACGTTTGCTTTTCCGAACAGCCGCAAAGTCTACGTGACAGGATCCCGCCCGGACATCCGGGTGCCCATGCGGGAAATCGAACTCTCGCCCACGGTGGGCCGTCAGGGCGAGACGGCCAACGAACCATTGCGCGTTTACGACACAAGCGGTCCGTATACCGATCCGGAGATCCAGGTCGACATCCGCGCGGGACTTCCTCCTGTCCGGCGCAAGTTCGTCCTGGACCGCAACGATGTCGAAGAGTACGACGGTCGTCCGGCGCAAGCCGGTGACAACGGAGCGCATACGAGTCCTCGATCAGTGCAGGGGGATTTCCCCGGATTGCGCCGTCGGCCGTTGCGCGCCAAACAGGGGCAGTGCGTCACGCAGATGCACTATGCGCGACAGGGCCTGATCACGCCCGAAATGGAATCCGTCGCGCTGCGCGAAGGGATGAGCCCGGAGTTCGTGCGCGCCGAGGTGGCCGGCGGGCGGGCGATCATTCCTTCCAACATCAATCATCCGGAGAGCGAACCGATGATCATCGGCCGCGGATTCCACGTCAAGATCAACGCCAATATCGGCAACTCCG
Source organism: Bacillota bacterium (assembly GCA_021797415.1). The sequence continues at coordinate 3,275 of JAJZZT010000054.1, read as the reverse complement.
CCATCTCTTCGTCGATCGACGAGGAGGTTCAGAAAATGACCTGGGCCACGCTGTGGGGCGCGGACACGGTGATGGATTTGTCCACGGGGAAAAATATCCACGCGACGCGCGAATGGATCATCCGCAACTCCCCCGTGCCCATCGGCACGGTCCCGATCTATCAGGCGCTGGAAAAGGTGAACGGCGTCGCGGAGGATCTGACCTGGGACGTGTACAGGGACACGCTGGTCGAGCAAGCCGAACAAGGCGTCGACTATTTCACGATCCATGCCGGCGTGCTGTTGCGCTATGTGCCGCTGACCGCAAAACGCGTCACGGGAATCGTGTCCCGCGGCGGTTCCATTATGGCCGCGTGGTGTCTCGCGCATCACAAAGAGAACTTTCTTTACACGCATTTTGAGGAAATTTGCGAAATCATGAAGGCGTACGATATCGCCTTCTCGCTGGGTGACGGATTGCGGCCGGGCTCGATCGCCGACGCAAACGACGAAGCGCAGTTTGCGGAACTCGATACGCTCGGCGAACTGACGCAGGTCGCGTGGAAACACGATGTGCAGGTCATGATCGAAGGCCCGGGCCACATCCCCATGCACATGATCAAGGAGAACATGGACAGGCAATTGCGCGTCTGCCAGGAAGCGCCGTTTTACACGCTCGGTCCGCTCACGACGGACATCGCCCCCGGATACGACCACATCACATCGGCCATCGGCGCGGCGATGATCGGCTGGATGGGCACCGCTATGCTGTGCTACGTCACGCCGAAAGAACACCTTGGACTGCCGAACAAAGACGACGTCAAAGCGGGCGTGATCGCGTACAAGATCGCGGCTCACGCGGCGGATCTGGCCAAAGGCCATCCGGGGGCGCAGGGGTGGGACGACGCCATGTCGAAAGCGCGTTTTGAATTTCGCTGGCGGGACCAGTTTAACCTGTCGCTCGACCCGCAGACCACCCTCGCGTACCACGATGAGGAACTGCCCGCGGAGCCTGCCAAGACGGCGCACTTCTGTTCCATGTGCGGTCCCAAGTTCTGCAGCATGAGGATCACGCAGGACATTCGCGATTTTGCCGCCGAGCACGGAGTCAATGAGCAGGTTGCGGTGTCTCTCGGCATGGAGGAGAAGGCGCGCGAATTCCGCGAGTCCGGCGCAGCGGTCTATCGGGCGCCCTGAACTTTCTGGCTGCCTTGAAAATGTGAATTCGCAGGGCGAAGAGCGAGACGCCGTCCCGGAGGATTTTCATCCTGCCGAGGGCGGCGCTTGTCGAGACGGCGGCGCCCCTCCCTCCTTCCGCCGAAAGACTCGCGGGAAAAACATCCCGGTTGCCTGGCGATAGTCCGCGTATTCATCCCCGAATGTATCGGCAAGCAGTCTTTCCTCGGCGCGCGCCCTCACCAGTTCAAGCCAAACAAACAGCGCGAAAGCCGCCCACATCACGGGTTCCATGACCAGCACCGCCTCGCCCGCAAAAGCGAGAAAGTACGCGGTGTAAAGCGGGTGGCGCACAAGGCGGTACAGACCGCCGCGCACGACGCGGCGCGCTTCCGGGATCTGCGAGAAGGATGTCCGCAGGGTGAGGAGCGCGAGGATTTCCAGTGTCACGGCCGCCGTGATGAGGATGTCGGCAAGGCCGACACGCCAGGGAACCGCGCGGTAAGGCCCGATGACATACGGGATGAGCAGTGGAAAAAGAGCGATCAACAGCGACGCCAGCCAGGCCAGAAGCCGGTCCGTGACGGCTATCGGCCGCTTCATCATCGTCCAAGTGTAGTAGACGGATTCGAGACCGAAAACGACCGTGAATCCCCACAGTCCGCGCCAGGCGTCGGTCCAGGCGAGATTCAGCGTCACCGCCAGTGCAATCGCCTGAATCAAGATCCGCATCGCGTGACCTCCCGTCGTTTGCACCAGTATAGCGGGAAACGGACGGGCTGTCACATGCGCGGCGCGCGCCCCTGAGGCGCATTAATAGGCGACGTCACCGTCCCAGCGAGACATGCCTCCGAGCAGATTGTAGATTTTTTTATACCCCAGCCGTTCCAGATAATCGCACGCGACGCTGCTGCGTCCGCCACTGTGGCAAACGACAACCGCTTCCGCATGCGGGTCGATTTCCTTATAACGTTCCGACAGTTGCCCGAGCGGGATCAATCTTGCGCCGGGAATGTGACCGGACGAAAATTCGCTCGGTTCCCGCACGTCGATGATTTGCAGGTTTGCAATCGCCTTTCTCTTCTCCTTGACATCCACGGGCATCCATTGTTTCGGCATGACATTATCCTCCTCAGGTTCTCTCATGATGATGGCGGGCCAGCCCGCTCACACTTCTCTATTATATACCCTACAGGGTATATGTCAAAGTAAAAAAAAGGCACGCAACGATCGCCGGATCCACCGGGAGCTGCTCAATTCCACTTCGTGACGCTCCCTATCCCCTGAAGGGGATGGGCTTCTGACGGAATCCCCACGCCTGTCCCTTCCTCACATTCTGGAATCACAACGAAGTGAATGCCGCCCCAGAAGTCTCCATTCTAATTCACGGGTAGTTTGCAGGCTTTTCCCGCTATGGAATAGTCCTCGTCCATTCGCCTCACCCCTCCGTATCACACCTTCCCGAGAGACACGCCAGCAACCGCGTGCACCGCGGCATCGGCCTGCTCCTGGGCATGGTAGGAGCTGCGCACCAACGGGCCGGATTCCACATGGGCGAAGCCGCGCTTCATGCCCTCTTTCCGCAACGTCGAGAATTCGTCCGGCGTATAGTAGCGTTCCACGGCGAGATGCTGGCGCGTGGGCTGCAGGTATTGGCCGATCGTGACCAGGCTGACGTCAGCCGCGCGCAGGTCGTCCAGCGTCTCCAGAATCTCTTTCCACGTCTCGCCGACTCCCAACATTATGCTGGACTTGGTCGGGATCGACGGCTGCAGCGCGTGCGCCCGGCGCAACAGTTCCAGCGATCGGTCGTACTTCGCCTTCGAACGGACGCGGTCGGACAGCCTGCGCACCGTCTCCACATTGTGATTCAGGATATCGGGCGAGGCGTCCATCACCGTCTTGAGCGCATCCCAATCGCCGAGAAAATCGGGAATCAGCACCTCCACGCGGCAGTCGCTCTTTGCGGCGCGCACGGCGTGGACCGTCTCGGCAAAGATGCTTGCCCCGCCGTCATTCAGGTCGTCGCGCGCCACGGATGTCACGACCACATGGCGCAGATTCATCCTGATCACCGCATCCGCCACACGAGCGGGTTCCGCGCGGTCCACTTCATTCGGA
>JAJZZT010000308.1 GCA_021797415.1 Bacillota bacterium | reverse complement strand
CGGGATTCGCTCCCGCCTGCCGCGCCTCGCGCACAATGTCGTCCAGTTCGCTCCGTCTGGCTTCTGAGATGACAGGACCGAGATCGACCTCCGCTCCGGCAAGCGGGTCGCCGACCTTCATCTCCTTCACGCGCTGGGACAAGCGCGACAAAAACTCGTCGTAGATGCCACGCTGGACATAGAAGCGATTGCCCGCGATGCAGGATTGACCATTGTTGCGAAACTTGGCGATCAAAGCGCCCTCCACCGCCTGTTCCACGTCCGCGTCGTCAAATATGATAAAGGGGGCGTTCCCGCCCAGTTCCAGCGCCATCCTCGGCAGTTGCGCGGCGCTCTGGCGCACAAGGTCCTGCCCGACCGGCGTGGAGCCGGTGAAACTGACCACGCGCACCGCGTGGTGCGATAGCAGAGCTGGGGTTGTGGCGGCCGCCCCGCCGATCACCAGATTCACGACGCCGGGAGGCGTCCCGGCGTCTGTCAGGCAGCGCACAAGTTCCATGACAGACAGCGGTGCGCGGGAGGACGGCCGCGTCACCACCGTACACCCGGCAGCAAGCGCTGGAGCAAGCTTGCGCGCCTGGATGGAAACCGGGAAATTCCATGGGGTGAGCAGCACCGCCACCCCCGCCGGCTGCCGGCGCACCATGTGCCGCCGCCCAGGCAACTCGCCCGGCAGAAACTCTCCGTCCGGCCGCCTGATCTCCTCCGCAAACCACTGAAAATACTCGGCGGCAAAGCGCACCTCCCCCACCGCTTCGACCAGCCGCTTTCCCGTCTCGACGGCAAGCGTATGGGCGATCGCCGCCACCCGCTCGCGCAACAGCGCGGCCGTGCGGGCGAGCACCTCGGCGCGTTCCCGGGCCGGACGGCCGGCCCAGGTCGGAAATGCGCGCGCGGCGGCGTCCATCGCCTGCCGCGCATCCTGTTCCGAAGCGTGGCCGATCTCCCCGATCACCTTCGCGGTAGACGGATTGATCACCGCGATTGATTCACCGTTGACCGGGGCCTGCCACGTTCCGTCGATGAACTGCGATGCGGGGAGGCGTTCAGGATTGTGTTCAGAGTTGCCGTTAGCCAATTTTCACTCCACCTTTTTTTCTAAATGAGCCTGTTCAAAAAGTGGGCAGGTAAGACGCGCGCAGTGCAATGGGACATGGGATAAACCGAATGTGCAGTGGACTTTATCCCATGTCCCTAAGCGTACGTTGTTGGGTACATGAGGGAGCATTTCTGGCGATGGCGCGGCAATGCGCCGGGAATCCGCCGCGTCAACCTGCCGGGCCGCGTCCCCCAAACAGATCGATGCCATTCATCCGTCTGTCGTACATGGGCGATACCAGATAAGGTCTGTCCTTCTGGCACACCAACCGGTCCCCGTCGGTCAACCCGGCGTCGCGCGCGGCCAGGATGTCAACCAGGCGAGACCGCCAGCGGCCGAGTTCACCGGCGTAATCCGCACGATTGACCAAATCGCGGCATTCATACGGGTCTGCGGCGAGATCGAACAGTTGCTCAAGCCCTGTGCGCGGGAACCATATGTACTTCATCTTTCCGTCCGTCAAATACTGCATCTCCTGCTCTTCCGCGTAAGCCGTGGAATGCTCCCCATGCACGAACGGACGCCAAGGCGTCTGTGCATCGCGCATGATGCCAAGCATGCTGCGCCCGTCCACGGTCTCCGGCACGGCCACGCCGGCCACATCGAGAATCGTCGGCATGATGTCCTGCAGGCACACCGGACTGTCGACCACGCGGCGCGCGCCGCCGAAGGACTTCGGCAGGCGGACGACCAGCGGCACGTGCGCGGAACCCTCGTACGCATAGGTCTTGCGCCACAAGTGATGATCTCCCAGCATGTCGCCGTGATCCGACGTGAAGATGACAAGCGTGTTATCGAACAGACCCGTCTTGCGCAGAAAGAACAGCAGGCGGCCGATCTGATGGTCGATGTGGGTGATGGAACCGTAGTAACCGGCGCGCCCCCGCCGGATCTCCTCCGGACTGCGCACGCCGCGCCACGCGTCCGGAAACGCGGCGTCGTCCGGCACGTCGTACATCTGCGCGAAGTCGCCCACGGCCGGTTCCGGCAGGCGCTTTCCCATGTAGAGATCGAAGTAGTATGACGGCGGATCGTAGGGCGAGTGGGGCCGCGCGAAGGATGTCTTCAGAAAAAACGGTTTGCTCGGATCGCGTTCGCGCAGAAACTTGATCGATTCATTGACAGTCCAGTTCGTGGGATGCAAAAATTCCGGCGCATGATACGGTCTGGCCATCCACGAATTCCAGTCCACGCCGTGGTCGACAATGCCGTAATCCCCCGTCTTGTTGCGGTCAAACCACTGCTTGTAGTCGGACTCAAACCCGGGATCGTGCACGCGGCCCGATTCGTCAAGCACAGTATGATGGAACCCGTTCAAGGAACGCTGCGGATAAAAATGCATTTTGCCGACGCCCTGCGTGTGATAGCCGACTTTCGCCAGTTCGCCCGGCAGCGTATGGGCAAAGTTGACGCCCATCTGCCGCTGGCCGCGCCCCATGCCGAGAATTCCCGTATTCCAGGGATCCATACCGGAAATGAGGCACGCCCGCGCGGGAATGCACGACGGGCTCGGCGTGTACGCGACCGTGAAAACCGTTCCCATCGCGGCCAGCCAGTCCAGATTGGGCGTCTCGATCACCTGGTTCCCGTAACATCCGAGCGTGTCCCACCGCTGTTGGTCCGTCATGATCAACAAGACATTAGGTTGCGCCACATAGACTCCCTCCTCAGATAGCGGTTACATCCATTCTGACAGACCCTTCCCATTCTTTCAATGCCCGGTCCACGGTCTGCTCAGGTCTGCCCAGTCCACGGCCCATATCGGGCACAGGACGGGCCGTCTGCGCGCAACATGCGCGATGTCCACCCGCCATATCTTTAAGAGGTAGTTCGGGGGCACAACTCCCCGGCGCATGGCGGAGTCATCGCCAGAAATCCTACCTCACGCACCCCAAAGATTCTGGAGTGGACCCCATGAGAATCGTCATTCGCCAGACGGACGACGCGCAGGGAGCGATCGGTCTGGCACTGAGCGGCGGCACCCTGAAGGCGGGCGCACACATCGGCGTGTTGCGCGCGCTGGAGGAGCTGGGAGTAAAATTGTCGCACATTGCTGGAACCAGCGCAGGCGCACTGGTCGCGGCTCTGTACGCGCACGGGTACAGCGTCGGCGACATGGAGGGACTCGTGCACAGCTTCCCCGGTCCGCGCCTGCTCGACGCCGGCCGCCCCGGTGCAGCCCTGCTGTTCAGTTGGCTGGCGCGGCGCCTGACCAACCGGGCGCGTATCGCACAGCCGGCCATGCCGCTCGGCGTCATCGCCGGCCGCCGGTTGCTCGCATATTTCGAAGCACTGCTCGCCGACCGCCAGGCGATGCGGACGTTTTCGGCAGTCGCGACCGACCTGTACAGCGGGCGGGCGATCGTGTACAGCAACGACCCCGCCGTCGCGCACCTGCCGGACGTGTTGCCGATCCACGATATCGCGCGCACCGTCCTCGGAAGCTGCGCACTGCCCGGCATCCTGAGCCCGGTGCCGTGCGGCCCTCATCTGCTCGTCGACGGCGCACTGCGCAGCTATGCGCCAATCAACATTCTGCGCCAGGCCGGGTGCACCAAGATCATCGTCGTGCACCTGAACAAATTGCTGTCCGAGTGGCGCCCGCGCTCACCGTTTCACGTCGCGGACCGGGCGTTGGACATCCTGCTGGAAGAGACAGTAGAAAACGAACTGCCCGGCGACGATGTGATGATCCTCGCGCCCGAACTGGACGACGTGACATGGCTGTCTTTTGACAGGCTCTCCGCCTGTGTGGAGGAAGGGTACGCCTGCGCGCGGGCGAACAGCGACGCCATCAGGCAGTTTCTGCACGCGCCGCGGCAGGCGCCCGGAATCGCGCGAC
>JAJZZT010000462.1 GCA_021797415.1 Bacillota bacterium | reverse complement strand
CCGGATCAGGATTCTGGCCGGGCTCACGCGCCTGCGCCAGTTGTGCTGCCATCCCGCGCTGTTTGTCGAAAATTATAAAGGAACGGCGGGCAAACTCGACCAGCTCATGGAACTGATCGACGAGGGGCTGGCGAGCGGCAGGCGCATTCTCATCTTCTCCCAATTCACGTCCATGCTGGCGATCATCAGGGGTGAACTGGCGCGCGCGAATCTGCCGGCGTTCTATCTGGACGGCGAGACGCCGGCGAAAGAGCGCGTCGAACTGTGCCAGCGTTTCAACGCGGGCGAACACAGCCTGTTTTTGATCTCCCTGAAAGCCGGAGGCACGGGCCTCAACCTGGTCGGTGCGGATACCGTGATCCTGTACGATCTGTGGTGGAATCCGGCCGTGGAGCAACAGGCCGCGGACAGGGCGCACCGCATCGGGCAAAAAAACGTGGTGCAGGTGATTCGCCTTATCGCCCAAGGCACGATCGAAGAAAAAATGTATGAATTGCAGCAGCGCAAGCGCGATCTGATCGACCAGGTGCTGCAGTCGGACGCAGAGGCGCCGCCCTCCCTGACCGAGGACGACATCCGTGAAATCCTGATGATCTGATGACGACCCATTCCAGACGCAGTGGTACATGCCGGAGGAGATGAATCTCTTTTCTTGCCGATCACCCACTGCACTCCAATGCTACCGCGCGTTTCGGATCACTTCACAGCGTACGAATAGACGCCCCAGGCCGTTCCGGCGTACAGGATACCGCCTGCGTCCGTCAGGGACCTGACATCCTCCGACGCTTCCCGGCCGCCCATGAGATAGGGAGAGCCGACCTGGCGCCACGAACCGCGATTGTAGGCGTGCACGCCATCGTTGACTGTTCCGGCGTACAGGGTTCCGTTCATGACAAGCAGCGAGGTGACATCCGCATTGTCCAGGCCGACCTGTTTCCACGTCCCCACCGTGGCGATGTCCCACGGTCCCCGTTCATGGGCATAGACGCCGTTGTCGGTCGCCGCGTAGAGTTTGTGGTCGTACTGGACGAGCGCATTGATCTGCAGAGGACTCAAGTACGCGCCCAACCGATCGACCGCATGCCATGCTCCGCCGCGAAAGGCGTACAGGCCGACATCGTCGTAGGTTGACGCGAAAAGGACTCCGCCGATGCTCCCCAAAAAGGTGATATGAGTCCCGAAATCGCCTCCGGACAGGTTCGCGGACTTGCCGGCCATGTGCCATGAACCATTTCTGGTGAGCACGTACACGCCGCGGTCCGTCCCGGTGTACAAGACGTTTCCGATGCCGGCGAGCGGTCCCGCAGACATGTTCTGCGACTTCCCTGCCCGGTACCACTTGCCTTTGACGAGGGCGGCCACGCCGCTGATATTGCCGAACGTCGCGCACAGAGTGCCGTTCACGTTGATCAGTGAACTGGTTGCAAAGTATTTGCTCCCTCCGGCCAGATGCCATGCGCCTTTGCCGTAGAAGTAGACGCCGTCGCCGGTCCCGGCGTACAAGACGCCATGGTCGACCACCAGCGGGCCGACATCGTACGAGTGATCGGAAGGGTCCTTCGCATTGCGCGACAGATAGGGCGAGACGCCCAGCAGACGCCACCCCGAAGCTGCATGGGCATGAACGGGCGCGGACAGCGTCTGGAAAGACAGAACAAACAAAATCATGGCGGACGCGGCGGCAATGAACAGGGAGCGGGAGCGGTGAGCGCGGCGCGCGATGCCAGGCATGGACACTCCTCCAAGTTCGATGTGTTGTTTAGGAAGCTTTCATAATCAGAATTATATGACGGCCAGTTGGGCTGTCAAGAAGATTTCAGAAGATAGCGGTCCGTTTTTCCACTCCGGCTCCGGCGAAATTGACCTGGACAACGAATTCTGCGTTTTCACACAGATGCCCCAGCCGATTCTCTTCGATTCGAGACACATCATCCCCCACGCACAGGAAAACGGGGCGGGCACGCCGAACGGACCCGTCAACGCGAATCCATCATCCCCACGTGCACAGGACCAATTTTCCGTCAGATTTGCGGGATTCGGACGCAAAGTGTCGACACTTGGAAAGCCAGGATCTTGTGGCACTCAAGCGAGCGGCGTGATACGCTGAGGAGAAACAGGAGCGAGAAAAGATCGACATATTTCCAAGGTCATAACCATTCGGACGCATGTGTCAAACGTGTGGCATTTTGTGTATATCATCTGTGCCATAGGGATAATCTGTTCAGCGAAAGGAGTGTGTTTCAACATGCATCAAAATAGAAAACGTGGATTCGCATTATCGCTCTTCGTTTTATTGACCTTCTGCGCGTTATTTGGCAATGGCAATGTAGCAGCGGCAACGGATTCCACCGCCTCGAACTTGGAACAGGCACGATTTCAGTCCGACGCGTCGGCTGACCAGTATGCGTCGACTGAACCTACAGTGAAGGACTTGATGCAATGCGAGCAAAAAATTTCGGACCTGTATTCGGCATTGCAATCCATCCCCCCCTCGCCATCAGCATATGTTCAAGCCTACTTGCAGGCCCTGGCTACTCGTTCCGGATTTTTGGCTAGGGCCTACCTCGCGCCGAAGATTCAGGATTCGATTCCCTCTGGAACTATCGGATCATCAAAATGGATGTCGAAGTGGACAATTTCCCGGCCGTATGCAACTAAAATTTCGGGATCGAGGGCATTTGTTTTTCATATTGCCTCTTCATCGATGTTTGGGCCTATCTTTACAGGATGTCTCACAGTGCAGTCGAAGAATCCAGACTCGTCAGAACCTCCATATCTTATCACCAAGCAGTCGATTTCGTTCGCAAAAGGCTGGGGAGGCTGGAAGTAACGTCCCGATGTTATGGATCAGGATGAGCCGTTGAAATACGGGGCTCCTCCTAATCCTCAAAGAGAACCGCCGTTAACTGAATCGCCAATACACGTTGTACGACCCAGAGGGAGCGCTGTAACTGCAGCTATAGCCGAGACCGAGATGGCTCATGGCTGCATCTGAGAGGCATCCACCCACAGAACCGCTGGGCTTTCCGCTCCCGTTCCAATAGGGGTCGTCGGTGGTCGGTCCAGTGTCGAGCTTGGGAGACTGAATCATCTTCCCAGTAGCTGTGGAGTAGACGAGTAACTCCGTGCCACAAGTCATGGAGGCGGGCAACGCCACAAATGACGTTCCGGCAGCCTGCGCACCGCATGCAGTTGCGCTAGTATACCCAGTCGGCATGTCCACGGTCGGATATGGGCACTCTACGTCCATCAAGACGTAAAACCAAATCGGAAGGTAGTACCCCTGCGATTCGCCGGATGTTTCATCCACCAGCTTGATAAAACGCGATTGCTCTGTACCCTGCACGTTGTACACGGGACTGCAAACTATATTTATCTTCCCGGTAGACGCTGTAGTTCCGGATCCCAGTAACACACCGGCCCCTGTGTTGATGTCAAAATCGAACACGTCGATTTGATGACCAGCCACGGGTGCTCCGCCGTTCGTTAACGTGACAATCACGTCGAACGTGTGGCCACTAACCAGACTCATGCCGATTGGGTCAGCCTGTACTTGATTTGGGAATTTCCCTGAGATAGTGAAAGCCAGGTTGGTGTTCCTCCCCTTGATTTCGTTCTTAAAACCAGGATCCTTGCGAAAAACAGGCGTACAACCCATGCCCGTTCGTGCTCCGTTCACCTGCAGTAATCAGCCAATTCCCCCTTTCTGATTCATGGCGTCGTCCTCCCGTCGATTTACCTCCTGCTTTTGAGGATGTTATAAGTTACGGAGCGTTAAGATCTGGTGTGTGGATAAATAATAGAGAACACGAGACTATTTCCCGTCGAAAATAGACAGCCGTCGCACTTGTTTTCGTCAAGGGTAATTTGAGCCACTGCGATCACGAGAAAAGTGAGCCACTTGGACAGAGCGAGCTCCCAGTATAGGGTGCGTTCTCCTTTGCCCCC
>JAJZZT010000221.1 GCA_021797415.1 Bacillota bacterium | reverse complement strand
CGCGTCCCCGTAGCAGCCGAAGCGGGGGCTGGTATCCTCCATGATGAACCACAGGATATTCGGCAGATTCGTCACTGTGTCCGAGCTTGGCAAATCGTTTCCTCCTCGTCAGCTTGCGCGATAGGCCGCATGCACGATCTGGCTCACGGCGGCCGAGACAGGGTCCATCCACGCGCGATACGGGGATTGAAGTCCCGGCGCCAGCAATCCGACCATCTGTTCCCTCGCGAGCGTCTCCAGGCGGGAGAATGCAGACTGGATGGCAGGACTGAACTTCTTGACGGGTGCGACCACATCGGTGAGCAGCGCCTTGGTCGCGTCGTGCAGCAGCGCGGCGCACAGCACCTCTCCCACGTCAACCCGCACTCACCCGCTCACTCTACAGGCGTCCGTACGCGCCGCTGTCAAACCAGCGCGCCCCACGACCCGCCGATATCCCGCGCCTTAATCGGCTCGACGCTGAGCGCGCCGGTATCCTGCCACCAGGCTGACACCCGCGATCGAAGTACCGCCTTCAGCTCCGCCGCAGAGGCGGTGCCCGCAACATTCACCAGTTCATCGGGATCCGCAACCAGATCGTACATCTCCTCCATGTCCTCCTGGTAGTAATAGACATACTTCCACTTGTGCGTCTGGATGCCATAGAATGGATGGAATCCCCAATACGCCTTATAGTGCTCGAAGAACACGTGCTCTCCAATCCCTGCATCGCCTGGCTCGCCTGCTACACCGTCTGCAACGCTCGCATCCCCCAGCGCATCCGATCCACCCGCGCCACACTGCGCCTCCGCATAAGGCAGCACACCCCCGGCGAACGCCGCCGGCACCGGCAACCCCGCCAGCTTCAGCAGCGTCCCCGGCACGCTGGCGCTTGACACCAGCCGGTCGGACACGTCCCCGCGCACCCCTGCATCAGGGTCCACCACGATCAGCGGCACATTGTACAATTCCCGGTACGGCACCACTCCCTTTAACCGAAGTTGGTGCGCGCCCTGCAGATCGCCGTGGTCTGACGAAAAAACGACCGCCGTGTCCTGCAGGATCCCCTTACTCTCCAGTTCCGCGAGAACACGTCCGACATTGCTGTCCAGATAAGTCACCATGGTGCGGTACTTCTGTGCGTCAATGCGCACCTGCTCCTCCGTCAGACAGCACTCCGGACTGTCGGCGCGCTCCCTTTGGAACGCCGGCTTCGTGCTCAAATCATCTTCATAGAAACTGCCCGGCACAGGCATCTCGTCCAGGGGATACAGGTCACGGTAGGCGTCAATCAGTTCAAACTTGGTGCTCCCCGGATGCGGACAATAGTACGACAGCGCCAGGAAAAACGGCCTCTCTCCCGCGTCGCGGATATAGCGGATCGCCTGCGCCGTCGCGCCCGCGTCGCGGACGCTCCAACGGTCTCCCTGACTCATGTCGATTTTTGGCAAATCGACACCGTCCGTCGGATACTCCGTTACCTCATAACCGCAACGCGAACGATGAGTGAAAAGATGCCACTTGCCAAAGTGCGCCGTCGCGTACCCCGCCTTCACGAACTCCTTGGCCACCATCGGCAGGTCCGGCCGCAGCGCGTGACCGATCTGATTGACCCCGACCTCATGCGGATACAGACCCGTTTCCCAACTCGCACGAGCAGGCGTACACTGCGCCGATGTCGATATGGCGTGCGTGAAACGCACCCCCCGCTGCGCCAGCGCGTCGAGGTGCGGCGTCACGTACGACGGATCCACGCCCCCCATGGCACCCACCTGTTGCTGATCTGATGTAATAAAGATGACGTTCCTATGCGCCATGTCACCCATCCCTTTGTCAGTTGCCGTTGTCTGTTGCCGTTGTCTGTTGCCGTTGTCTGTTGCTGTTTCCAGCCACACCCCATCCTTCTGAACGTCGTGTTCGCGAACTTCATCCATTATTTATTACGATCAATCAATTGAAAGCCATTAGCGCCAGTCAAGGGGAGCCGTGATAAAGTCCGACAGGCGCAGTGACTCCAGATTCAGCGTCCGAGGCCTTAGCATTACGATGCAGGCGCACATGTGAGTACGCCGCAGGACGTCCTCTTCACGTACGACAGTTCTCCTTTGCTTCTTGTGACTCCGGGCGCTAAATCGGCGCCCGGTTGGTGCGGGGCAGCGCTTTGGCCGTTTCGCCCTTCGCAAGCCACTCAGTTGACCGGCCTCAGTTGTGCCAGCACCACGGCGTTTGACGGCGAGGTAGCCGGTCCGCCGCGTGCATACGGATTACTGGCGTTGGGCCAGCCGACGAAATTCTTTGTGCTGTACTCATACCAGTTCGGCGTCTCGACAAGCGGGATGGACGGCAGGTCGCGCGCGACAATCCCCTCCAGGCTGTTCATCACCCGGTGCTGCACCGACGGAAGACTCGTGTGCAGATACGCGTTGAGCAGGCGCGTCGTGGCGGGGTTGTTCCAATTCTCCGAGTTTGACGGGAGATTGGGACACAGCATTGAGTAGTACGCGTAAAACGGCGCCGGACCTGTGTCTGTCCACGAAATGGCCAACTGGTATCGGTGGGCCTTGAACAGGTTATTCGTATACAGGCTCTTCGATTCACTCTGGACCGTCACCTGGATGCCCACGCTACGCAATTCGGATGAGATGATTCCGGCCATCGCCACCCACTCCGAGTAGGTTGAGACCACCTGCAGGATGAATGAGAGCGGTTTCCCACCAGGCGAAACGAAGATGCCCTGCGCGTTTTTCTTGAAACCCGCCTGCTCGAGGGTGGCTACGGCCTTTGCCGGATTTGTACTGCAACGTTCCCTGGTACTGCTTGGTCAATGCAGGGGACAGCCAGCCCTTCGTAGTGCGGCTGAGCATGTCAAACGCGTTCGCGATCGGCGCGTCGCTGAAGCGGACGTTCGCGCGAACGCCAGGCCCAACCCCATGGACGCGGTGGTCAAGACTGCGGTCGCCAACGCGGACAAGGCTGCCTTGCGTGATTTATGCTACACGAGCATGCCCCCTTGCATGGATGGGTACAAGCGCTTCCATTTGGCCCGCTCCGAAGAACGTGCGATGGGGAAAAGTCCGAGTCCCCAAAGTAATTCAAACGTTTGAATTGTTTAATTGATGGATTAAATGCTACTCCCCGTAATCCTGTCTGTCAACTAGCGAAATATGAGACTAGCGAAAATTTCAATATTGACAGTACCTGTTGTCCATGCTGCCATCCCAATAATTAAAACGTTTGAATTATTGTTTTGTGAACCATGAAGGCGCATCCCCTGCGCTGGCAGCAACGGGATCGCCGTTGGTTGTCGGGGGGCAGCAGGGCAGTCTGTATCACGAGAATTTCAACCCCTTTGCCTCCGCTGCCTTGATCGGCACCCAAGGCCTGATCTACCAGCCGCTGTTCTACTTTAGTTTGAATAACTCGAAAGTCACTCCACTGCTTGGCACCTCATTTGGATGGTCCAACCACGACAGGACGCTCACGGTTCATCTGCGCCACGGCGTGCACTGGTCCGACGGCCAGCTCTTCACGGCTAGGGATGTTGTGTACTCATTCGCCATTCGCAAGCGGTATCCACAGCTCGATACTTTGGGAGTGTGGCAGTATCTTTCCGCTGTGAAGGCGGTTGGTCCCTATACCGTGCAATTTCAGTTCAAACAGGTCGACGTCCCTTTCCAATGGTACATATTGGGACAGACGTCGATCATCCAGCGCATCTACGTCGATGCAAATCCGAAGACGAATCACTACTGGTTTCCCAGCGGATCGACGCTGATGCTCTACACCAACTTCAAGGACCCGCTGTTGGCAAGGCTGCCTGTTCGCCAAGCTATGAGCTATGCGATCAACCGGTTATAGTCCCAGGTGATGGTGTAATTTTGCAGGGCGAGGTTTAAAAGGAACGCCATCGTGGAATCCCTCTATGTGTTAGGCATAAAGGAGGATTGGTCACGATGGCGACAGTAGATAGCATGGCCC
>JAJZZT010000501.1 GCA_021797415.1 Bacillota bacterium | reverse complement strand
TTGCGCAAGCGCCGTTCCTTCCCCGCGGCTGATCGCCTCCAGCAGGTCGTCATCGGACAACGGAACCTCTCCCACCGTGCACGTGACATCGCCCGCACGCGCACAAGATACTTGCGGGCACTTCTCACCTTGTATGTACCACGAGAGAAGCTATGACGCAATGGTCGGGTCATCCGGCGCTATGTTATAATTAAGACTAGATTTTTGGAAAAATGCGGTTGAAACGAGGTCATCCGTTCATGCAACACCCGTCGCCACCCGATTCCCCCTTCCGTTCAGCCCGTCTTGCGTTCTGGCTCAATCACCCGTTTCGGGAACCTGTCGCGCTCGGCACCTTCGCCATTCTTGTGGGAACCATCGGCGGCCTTGGCGCCATTGTCTTTCGCGACATGATCCATCTGTTTTTCTTGCTCTTTCACGCTCCCCGCGTTTCCGCCACCTTATGGAGCGCCCTGATACCCGCCGTCGGCCTGATGCTCGTGGGGGTCATCACCCATTTTTTCGCCCGCGAAGTAAAGGGACACGGCGTTCCACAAATCCTTGAGTCCCTGGCCCTGCGCGGCGGCAGGATCCGCCCGCGCATCGCCTTTTTCGGCATCCTGGCCCCGGCCATCACGATCGGCGCCGGCGGCTCCGTGGGCCGCGAAGGACCGATCGCGCTGATCGGAGGCGCGTTCGGCTCCGTCGTCGGCCAAGCGTTCCGGCTGCCCGACAAGTACATCTCGCTGCTGCTGGCCTGCGGATCGGCGGCCGGAATCGCCGCCACCTTCAACGCCCCCATTGCAGGCGGCTTTTTCGGATTGGAGATAATCCTCGGCAGCTACGCCATGGGCGCGATCATGCCGGTCTTTCTCTCGGCGGTAACCGGCTCGACCGTCTTTGACGCCTTTATGGGGAATCACGCCGTCCTTCAGACCCATCCATACCCTGTCATTCATCCAGAGGCACTGCTGTTCATGATCGTCCTGGGATTGGTCGCCGGTGTGCTGGGTCTCGGTTATTCCAAAGGTCTCACACTGGCGGAAGATGCGGTACAGGCTTGGCGCGCCCCGTTTTGGATAAAAAATCTTGCCGGTGGTCTCACCGTCGGAATCATCGGTTTGGCAGCGCCCGAAGTGCTGGGCGTCGGCTATCCGACGGTCCATGCGGCGCTGTCCGGCAGACTGGCGCTCAGTGCGCTGGCGATCCTGTTCGCACTGAAATACATCGCCACACTGACAACCGTCAGCGCGGGCGGATCCGGCGGCGTCTTCGCCCCGTCACTGTTTCTCGGCGCCATGACAGGCGGTCTGTTCGGTAATTTGCTGCAACGGCTGTTCCCTTCCCTCATCCCGAATCCCGAAATCTACGCCATCGCGGGCATGGGCGCCATCTTCGCCGCATCAGCACAGGCGCCGTTTGTCGCCATCACGATTCTCCTTGAAGTCACCGGGGATTACCAGTTGACGCCGGTGGTCATTGCCGCATGCATCACCGCCTACGTGGTACACGGTGTCATCACGAGAGATTCTATGTACACGGTCAAACTGACCCGCCGCGGGATCCGCATCCTGCGAGGCAACGAGGTGCGCCCGACCGAGCGCATTCCGATCAGTTCCGCCATGGTTCCGGCCGATGTGGTGCTGTCCCCTGACGACACGATCGAATCCGCCTATCAGATTCTGTCGCAGGTTCGCGACCACGCCGCGATTGTCGCGGACGACGGCCTGCGCCTCATGGGTCTTCTGGCATTTGACGACCTGCGGCCGCTGTTTGAAAGCACGCCTCTTCACACCAGGGTTGGCGATGTTCTCTCGCACGGTGTCCCAAAGGTGCGCGGCCAGCAGACCCTTGAGGAAGCAATGCGCCTGTTCACATTCCACGACGTTTCCATGCTGCCCGTCGTCGCGGATGACGGCGTCACCGTACAGGGTGTGCTCACAGAACGGGACGTGATGCGAGCGTACAATTCCTTCACGCTGCATTCGACCGAATCCACCGCCAAGATCCGGCAATTGCAGGGGATGTACGGCGACGGAGGCCAATTTGTCAACGTCTCGCTGTCCGCTGACAGCGAACTGGCGGATCAGCCGCTGATGAGGCTGCACCTGCCCTCTCAGGTTGTCGTGGTGTCCATCCGCCGCGCGGAACAGGTCCTGATACCCCACGGGGCGACTTCCCTGCAAGCCGGCGACGAGCTCCTGCTGTTCGTATCGCCTGTTCGCGAACTGGATGCCGTCTTGCAACTGTTTCGCCCCGGTCCCGCTTGGCATCAGCACTTGCCGCAAGACCATCCATCCTGAATGACGGTCGGTCGACGGCAGGCTCACCCGCGCCGCAGGGTGAACAACCACTAAAAGTGTGGAGGAGCGGATTTCATGTTGCGACGTTACAGACTATTTGTCATCCGGTCTTTCTTCGTCATCCTGTTTACCGGCGTCCTCGCGCGCATCTGGTATGTCCAGACCGTGGACAAGTTCATCACGCATCGGGCGAGGCAGGAATGGACTGCACAGACTACCCTGCCCGCCGTCCGCGGCACGATTTACGACGCCGCGGGCAATGTGCTCGCCACAGACATCCCCGCCTACGACATTGATATCAACGCGGGAGCCATCCAGAAAGCGGGATCGGCCACACTGACGCGCGTGGCCGACGGTATCGCGCACATCATCGGCGCCAATCCGCGGGTGGTCGCGGGCCGACTGGCACAGCCCGGACTGCGCTGGCTGCGCATGTATCCTTATATGGTGCACGTGACACTCTCCCATGAGCAGAAAATCCTGGCTCTTTTCAATCGCCTCGGATTATCGCAGGATGTCAATCCCTATAAAACGTATCGCCGCATCTACCCCAACGGAAGTTTTGCGTCCGAGGTGCTCGGCTTCACGGGACACGGCGGATCAGGCGCGGCGGGGCTGGAGTTGTACTACAACCGCTACCTGAGCGGAACGCCTGGATACAGGCGGTTCACCCGGGATGTCGTCGGTGCGCCCATCCCCTTTCGTCCCACCACGATTCACCCTGCTCAAAACGGCGACAACCTTTATCTGACGATCAATCCGGCGATCCAGATGGCCGCCGAACACGCGCTCGCTGTGATCCGTCAGCGCTTCACGCCCGTGCGCGCCGCCGTCATCGTATCCAATCCGCAGACAGGGGCCATCCTCGCCATGTCGACTCTACCCGACTACAATCCAAATAATTATTGGAACTATTCGCCGTCCGTCCTGTACACGAACTGGGCCATATCCGATCCGTTCGAACCCGGATCGACCTTCAAACCGTACACACTGACAGGAGCGCTGACCACACACGCCATCCGCCTGTCGCAGAAATACATGTCGGGTGTGGTGAACGTGAACGGCATTCCCATCCACGACTGGAACTACTATGGATGGGGACCGCTCACGTTCGCGCAGGCGATGATCTATTCGAGCAACGTCGGATTCGTGCACATCGGCCAGGCGGAGGGCGCCAAGACTTTTTACCATTATATCCAACAGTACGGATTCACCAGACCGACGGGCATCGACCTTCCCGGCGAAGGAAACTCCATCATCTTTCCGAAGAAAAATCTGAATCCCGTCGATTTCGCCACCATGACGTTCGGTCAGGGCCTCGCGGTCACTCCGATCCAGCAGGTTGCCGCAATGGACGCCATCGCCAACGGCGGAAAACTGCTCACGCCCTATCTCGTGCAGAAAATCGTCACCCCGTCAGGCCATGTCGTCCTTAACCAGGCGCCCCGCGTCGTGCGCCGGGTGGCATCGCCTTCCATCATGCGCAGCATCACGCAACTCCTGGTTCAGACGGTGAACCAGGATCCGCAGGGCGCGGTCGGCACCATTCCCGGATACCAGGTGGCGGGAAAAACGGGCACCGCCGAGATCCCGAAACCGGGAGGCGGATACTATTCGAACCTGTACAACCTGTCGTTTATCGGCTTCGCTCCGGCCAGCCACCCCTCGGTAGTGGTCTT
>JAJZZT010000003.1 GCA_021797415.1 Bacillota bacterium | reverse complement strand
GATTTGGACATTTTATCTGCGTAATAATGCGCGTTGGAGCAATGGCAAGCCCGTGACGGCAAGTGATTTCTATTATGCCTGGATGCGTTTCCTGAACCCGGCGAATACAGGATCTCCGATGTGGGCCACGTTTCTGAGCGATGTTGTCGGTGCCAACGCTTATCACGCGAATACTGGGCCGGCCGGTTTGGTTGGCCTTAAGGTGATCAATCCGTACGAGATTCAGATTCATCTGCAAAGCCCCATGCCGGATCTGATTGACTACATGGCGATTGCGTCGGCCATGCCGCTGTATGCGCCGTCAGTGCAGGCGCACCCGACGAATTGGTTTCTTCCCCAATACTTTGTGGGAGATGGTCCGTATGTCGTAAAGTCATTCGTTCCGAACGGGGAAATCCAGTTGATCCGGAATCCGCATTATGTCGGCAATCAAACTCAATTCAACGCGGGAAACGTGGCGCAGATCAATATCGTACCAACGCCGAGCACGCCGCTGGAATCCTACATGGCAAATAATCTGTCCGTGGCTCAAATCGGCAATCCTTCCGACTATCAATACATCAAGGGACACACGACCCTGCTGGATCAGTTGCATCAAACATACACCTATCAGGTGAACAGCATGGCGTTTGACAAATCGCTGACCGCCTCCCCGCTTGACAATCAGCTTGTGCGACAAGCGATTTCCATGTCGATCAACCGCTATGTTCTGACGCACTACGTCTTAAACGGCATGGCGACTCCGGCGACGGTTTTTGGTCCGCCCGACTGGCCGTCGGCCAAACTGGAACACGGTGTCACCGAAAGTGTGCCGGCAGCGTTGAAACTGCTCGCCAAGGCCGGTTATCCAAACGGAAAAGGTATTCCGACAATTTACTTCTATACACCGCCCGTAGGGGATCCGTCTATTCCTGTGGCGGAAGGCATCGCACAGCAGTTGAAACAAAACCTCGGCATCAATGTCAAGATTGCGCCGACGCCATGGTCGCTGCTCGGAGGCATTATCTGGGGTGGTTACAACAAGGGGATTAAGCCGGGATTCAACCTATTCACAGGCGTTGTAAACTGGTGGGCCGCCTCCAGCATGGATATGCAATCGGTATTCGCCACATGGTACGATTATCCGCCGGCGTACCGCGACCATGTCGCCAACGCAGTTCTCTCGACATCCAATCCCTACTCGGTTGCCAAGTACGGCAATCCGACAGACACGAAACTGGGACTCGTGTGGAACAGTTGGGTTCCACTTCAAAAAGCCTACCTTGCCGACGCGGCATATTTGACGAAGTACATTGCCGGCGTCAAGGACCCAGTGTACAAGCAGACGCTTATCCCCAATCCGGGTTGGTCGTCACAGTGGAACGCCTATGTGTCACAGTGGAAGGCGGCCAAAACGGACACAGCCAAAAATGCCGCCTGGGTGAGCGCGTGGAATTTCGTCGGCGGTTCAAGCGGGCTCGATCTGCAGGTCTGGGAGGATCAACACCGTCCATCCTATGCGATGAACTGGAACATTCTCGCCGCCCACGAGTCTGACGCCACGCTGACGAAAGCGATTCCGTGGGGCGCGAAACTCGGTCAGTCTGTCATCAACTCCGGCTACATGATCCCGCTTTACGTTCCGAAGTTCATCTACCTTGTGAAGCCTGGTCTGTCAAATGTGGTGGTCAATAAGTTTGCTTATGGAAACTTCTTTCAATTGCAGTACCTTACCGAAACCAATTGAGTGTCTCATTGCTGCCGCGGGCGTACTGAAACCTCGCTTTCCGGCGCCCGCGGCAGGACAAAGATACGCTGAAGGTCATGGGATGGACTGAATCCGGGAGCTTTACCCATGGCCCAGGGTGCGACAGCGATCGGGACGGGTATTTTCAGGCCAAGGAAGTGGTGAGATGAATTTTTTTCTGTTTTTGATGAAACGGATCGTCGGCATCGCCCTGACAACCTGTGTGATCATCGCTCTCTCCTATACTTTGATGTACTTTGCGCCGGGGAGTTTTTTCAATCAGCAGCAGGTCGCGTCTGGAGCGGCGACACTGCAGGCCGAGAATCCCCGGGCGTACGCGCAGATGATGAAGGAGTGGGAAAATCGTTACGGATTGAACAAGCCGTTGTACATTCAGATCGGAGACTACATTTACCATTCGTTTACGTTGAATTTCGGCACTTCGTTTGAGAATCCGACGACTCCCATTGTGAGTACGTTAGAGCAGGCATTCCCAGTAAGTTTTACACTTGCCTTCGGTTCCATTGTCGTTGCCGCGATCGTCGGCATACCGCTGGGGATCTTTCTGGCATTACGTCGAAATACATGGATTGATCTGATTTTCAGTCCACTGTCGATGGCCGGTCAGGCCATCCCGGCGTTTGTGTTCGCGGTATTTCTCGTCGTCATATTCGGGGTTTTCTGGCCGATCCTTCCGACTCAGGGGTGGGGCAGCCCGCTTCAGGCTGTTTTACCCATTCTCGCGCTGGCGTTTGGGAATGTCAGTCAATTGACGCGGTTCATGAGAAGCACGACAATCGACACGCTGCGCCAGGATTTCATCCGCACAGCGCGCGCTAAAGGCGTTCCTGAGATGCGGATCATCCTGCGGCATGTGTTGCGCAACTCGCTTGTCGCGGTGATCACGATGATCGGACCGACGTTCGCTTTCACCATTGTCGGAACTGTCTGGGTTGAAAATATTTTTGCGCTTCCCGGTCTCGGAATGCTGATGCAAAGCGCCTTTGGAGCAAACGATTATCCGCTTGCCATCACGTACATCTTCATGCTCTCGCTGCTTGTCATGGTCATCAATCTGCTGGTTGACATCAGCTATCGCGCGCTCGACCCCCGGGTGCGCATATAAGAAATGGGGACGACTTCATGGGTGCAGTATCAGGGACCGTGGTATTGTCAAAAACTGCGGCCAGTCGCAGGCTATCCCCGAGACGCCTTGCCTGGATACGGTTCCGGCGCAATCGACTGGCTGTGATCGGTCTTGCATGGATCGCGCTGTTCTTGTTCGTCGCGGCAGTCGGTCCATATATCGCGCCGCACTCCTACGCGCATACGGATTATCTGGCGGCCAATCAACCCCCGAGTTGGAAATATCCTTTCGGAACAGACAACCTCGGTCATGATGTGTTTTCCGAAGTGCTCTTCAGTATCCGTTTTGCCTGTGAGATTGCGTTCGGAGCGACGGCCATCTCATTTACACTCGGGGCCGTTCTCGGTTTATGGGCCGGCATGACGGGGGGCTGGATTGACAATATCATCATGCGTCTCGTCGACCTGATGTTTGCATTCCCGTCATACTTCCTCAATCTGATTCTCGTCGTTGATCTAGGGCGTGGACTGTTCCCGATCTTCCTGTCGATCGGATTGACCCAATGGGCCGGCTATGCGCGCCTGATCCGGGGACTCGTGCTCTCCGCCAAGCAGAGCGAAATGGTGGAAGCTGCGGTGGCGCTGGGCGCTAGAACATCCCATGTTGCGCGCTACTACATTCTGCCCAATATCGCGGGCGCGGTGATCGTGAGTCTATCGTTTGGCCTTCCTTACGCGATGACACAAGATGCGGCGCTCAGTGTCGTCGGAATGGGATTGCGGCCACCCATGCCGAGTTTCGGCAATCTCCTCAGTGCCGGGGGCGGAGCGATTCTAGGTTTCCCCTGGTTACTGTACTTCCCTGCCGCCGTATTTGCCCTGACGCTGCTGTCCTTCGTGTTTGTGGGCGATGGACTGCAGGATGCGTTGAACCCCAAGGGGGCGATGTAGTCATGGCACAGCGCACAAGGGGCATGCCGGTAAAGGATGTGTCGATCGCTCCTGCGAATGCAGGGGATCGACACACGTTGTTGTCGATCCGCAATCTGTCCACCCAATTTTCCCGACCCGACGGAACGGTGTATGCTGTGAACCGGGTGAGTTTTGATGTCGCGGAAGGAGAAACGCTCGGGATTGTCGGGGAGAGCGGTTCAGGGAAG
>JAJZZT010000360.1 GCA_021797415.1 Bacillota bacterium | reverse complement strand
ACAATGCCGGCCACCTGTTCCGGATTGAACAAAGCGCATGCCAAGGCCAGAGCGCCGCTCCAGGAGTGCGCGACAAGATAGGGCCGAACCACGGAGAGCGATTCCAGCGTGAGAAGAAGCCACCTTACGTGATCGTCAAGCGTCATCCGGTCGGTGGGCCGCTCGCTCTCGCCGTGGCCGGGCCGCTCCAGGATCCAACCGCGGTAGCTCCGGGCGACGAGAGGAAGAGAACTGGAAAAGTCGCGGGCAAATCCGGCGTTGCCGTGTAACAGCACCACATCGTGACCGTCTCCCGCGCAGATGGCGCGAGTATGAAACTCGCCTGCATGAACGTACCGCGAGTCAGGGATCATGTTGGACAACTCAAGCCCCCTAACTAGCAAAACATGCCAGGTAACGTCCCTGTCGTTCCTGTGCCTGACTCTATCGTACCGGACATCCACTCCGGTGTCTACACAGACCGTCTATTTATATGTCACAAGCCAGACACTGGCCAGAATGACGATCAGCCCGGCGGCAATATTGAGCGACACGGCTTCTCGCAGGAACAGCGCTCCCCAAAGAACGCCGAACACCGGAACCAGGAATGTGACGCTCAGTGTCTTCACCGGACCGACACCCCGAATAAGCGAGAAATAGAGCAGATAGGCCACGGCGGTGCACAGCACCGCGAGACTGAGCACTGCCAGAATAACCGTGGACGACGGAAAAGCAGTCGGAACGGCCACAACGGCAAAAGGCAGCATGACCGCACTGGCGCCCAACTGCTGACCGACAGCCATGTCCATCAAGCTTGCCCCTTTGAAAGCGCTACTTGCGTACATCCCCGCAACCGCATACGAGGCAGCCGCCAGCAGAGAAAATAGCGCCGGGACCAGTATGGAATGCCCGCCACTGTACGGATTCCAACCAACCAGCACCGCTACGCCCACCAGGCCAAGAACGAGGCCGGAGATCTTCTTCCAGGTCAGACGCTCCCCGGTCCACACCCTTGCGGACAGGGCCGCGAACAGCGGGGTGGTCGCGTTCAGGATAGCCGCCACACTGGCTGGCAGGCGCAGTTCCGCCGTAGAAATGAGCGTGAACGGAACGGCAGCGTTCAGCAGGCCAAGCAGAAGATAAGGTTTCCACTTTTTCAGCACATCCAGCCGCCGGCGCCGGATCCACACATAGAGCAGGAGAGCGCCGCTTGCGATCGACACGCGAAGGAAAATCAGCACAAATGGACCCAGAGCAGGGGCGCCCAGCCGCATGAACAGAAAGGATGCGCCCCAGAGCGCGGCCAGGCTAAACAACTGGAGTACATCTTTCGGTTTCACCGCCATGCTCCTTTCGAAATCCTGTCGACAGGCCACTCTCGACAGGATAAAAATGTACTGGACCGACGTCACGTGCCAAACCAGTGGTGGGATGATGGTCTGCCGGGTCGGTGCCATGCCCTATGCCCCGTGAGTTTACCGCCATGGACAAGGTCCGCTGGGCCGACAGTATCCCTTTGCTCGTCGCGAGTTCCGCGAAATGGTGTCTGAGCAGGAGCAAAGGATACTGTCGGCTAGCACCTGTCCCCTATTTTCAGGAGCAGCCTCGCCGAGAGACTATAGGATAGAGGATAATGGGAGGATTGGACAGACAAAAGAGCATCGATTCTGTATCTTTCACGTGCATTTTGAACATGTTGCGGTGCCGGGGCAGCCATGGTGACACGGAGAAGCGACGTCATCGCCGTTTCGGTTGACAGACCCCAATCCGCAAAAATCCACTGATTCCGCCCCCTCTACGCATCGCTTCAGCTTTCCGTTGTCGGAGTGGATTCCTCGAAAGAGTTCACTCCGCTTCCCCGTTCTCTCTCCACGACTGTTTTGGACATCTTCTACTACAGGCGCCGCGCATCTCCTGCGACAATCCGCAGCGGCTCTGGCCATTCGCGCGCGCCGTACAGGCCGTCCACCTCCTCCTTCGCGGGAAAGCTCTCCGCCACTCCCTGTCTGGTGACGGACAGCGCGGCGGAACAGTTGGCCCAGGCCACGGCGGACAGGTCGTCCATGCCCGACTCCATGGCATGCGCGAGCGCGGCCATGAAGCAGTCGCCCGCACCCGTCGTGTCCACCGCATGAACGGGCGCCGCCGGCACAAGGTAGCAGTCAGCCCCCGAGCAGATGGCCGCGCCCTGCGCCCCGAGCTTGAGCACGGGCTTGGCGATGCCCCAGTCGCGAAACCGGAGCAGTGCGCCGCGCACGTCGGCCAGCGTTGTCACGCTAACGCCAAGCACTTGCTCCAGTTCACTGTGATTCGGAGAAAAGACGTGTGCCTGGCGCAACAGCGCGGGGTCTGTGACCATGGAAGGGCCGCCGTCGAGGTAGATCCGCTGTGCAGGCGTGGCCGCTTTGAGAATGCCGGCCAAAAGCCGGGACGGAAATTCCGACGGAACCAGCACAGGCCCCGCATGCCCACGCAGCGCCGCCAGCGCCGCTGAAACAGGCCACAGGGCGTTCGCGCCAGCGTCGTGGAGAATGTAGTTCTCTCCCGAATCCGCGATCACCACAAGCGCCTGTCCTGTCGCCCCTTCGATGAACGATATCGCCGGCTGTATCCCAAGCGTGTCGAGTTCCCGGACGACTGCCTCTCCCGCGGCGTCCCGTCCCAACGCACCCGCCAGGGAGACCCCATCGCCCAACCGGCGAGCGGCGCGCGCCTGGTTCAATCCCTTTCCCCCCGGTTCCGTCCCGGCGAAGCTCGCCCCCGTCGTCATTCCCGGAACCGGAAATGCGGCCACGCGCCAGCGATAGTCCAGATTGATGCTGCCGATGACGAGCACCCTCAGAGAGATGTCCTTCATGCCGGCACCCACTTTAAATCACCTCACGCCGAAATATGCGCAGACTGGCCTCATAATCCCGATCCGGCCGAAAAAGCCCAGATGTTCCCAGCACAAAACCGCTCACGCCCTCATCGCGCAGTTTCATCGCCCGATCCTCGCGGATTGCGCCATCCGCCCAGACCGGAGTCCCCGGACACCGCTCTTGCACAGCCTGCGCGAGCAGGAGCGCGTCGGCGCGAAAAGGCTGCCCGGCAAACCCCGGTTGCACCGTCATGCACAGGATGTAATCCGGACAGATATCCGACAGGATCATGGTATCATTCACGTCCGCAACCGCAACGCCAAACGCGACGCCGGCGCCGCGCAGCACCCGGGCAATTTCCACCAGCGCCTTGCGCGGCTGCGGGTGGATCGCCACCGCGGCGGGCCGGATGCGCAGCACACGCTCAAGAAAACGTGCCGGCCGCTCAATCATCAAGTGGAGATCGACTGGCACGCGGGCGGCGGCGGCGATGCGCGCGGCGGTGTCCCAGGAGAGAGCGAGATTGGGGACGAAGTGGGCGTCCATAATATCCAGATGGAACCCGTCGACACCCGCCTGCTCCAGATGCTGCATCTCCTCCTCCAGACGCAGGGGATCCGCGCACATCAAGGAAGCGAGAAACCGGACAGGCAGATCATCAGGCACTGGCCCGCCCTCCTGCCAGACGCTTCCGGACAAACTCCTGAAGCAAAATGACCACGATGAGAACCGCGCCGATGGCGCCCGTCTCGATCACAGAGTTGACGTTGGCGAGACTGAAGCTGTACCCGATCAGCGTCATGACCAGTGTGGCGATGGCGGTCCCCCACACCGTGCCGCGTCCGCCGAAGATACTCGTCCCGCCGAGCACGGCGATGGTGATCGCCTCCAGATTGGCGGTCGCTCCGGCGTCGGGCCGCGCGGTGACCAACCGGGAACTGTTGACGATCCCCGCGACAGCGACGAGCAATCCTGTTACCGTGTAAGCAAAAAAGCGTATGCGTCTCACATTGATGCCCGACAGCGCCGCGGCCAGTTGATTCGTCCCGGTGAGGTAAAGCTGGTGGCCGTAGACGGTGCGGCTGAGAACAAACCACAGCGCGATCAATATCGGCAAATAGATAAAGAGAAACTGCACA
>JAJZZT010000281.1 GCA_021797415.1 Bacillota bacterium | reverse complement strand
GCCTGTGACCGAAACTCGAGGAAAGTTTCCTTACGAGTTGTCCGGCGGGCAACGGCAGCGGGTTGCCATCGCGCGCGCCCTGGCGGTGAATCCGAAATTTTTGGTGGCGGACGAGCCGATTTCCATGTTGGATGTGTCGATCCGAGCGGGAATCTTGGCGCTGCTGAACAAACTGAAGGAAGATTTTAACCTATCTTATCTGTATATCACCCACGACTTGGCCTCTGCCCGGTACTTTGGGGATCGGATCATGGTGCTGTACGGGGGGCGAGTGATGGAGACGGCGCCGTCACGGGAACTGCTTCGTCAGCCGACCCATCCCTATACGCGGCTACTGTTTGCGGCGACACCCGGGAATGCCACGCGTGAATCGTTGCCGGAAAAGGGGAATCAATCACCGGATTTATTTGAAGGGCGTCAGGGATGCCCTTTTACGAATCGCTGCTTGCTCGCGACGGATATCTGTTCGGAGAGTGAACCTCCAGTGAAGCGAGTGGGACCGGAGCATTCGGCGGCGTGTCACCATATTTCCTGATTCGCTGCAAAAAGTCGGCGGAGTGGCGAGAGAGGTATTCAACTCAGCTCAAGGTTTTGTTGGGGAATCGCCCAGTCTCTCAATGGAATTTTAAAATAAAATTACAATAAAAGGGAGTAACCATTGTGAAAAAACCGAACGTGTTGCTCATTATGACAGATCAGCAAAGGTGGGATACTCTTGGATGCTATGGTAACAAGATTATTGAAACGCCAAATCTGGATTGGCTGGCTTCAATGGGGACTGTATTTACAGCGGCCTATACGTCAACCCCGTCGTGCATTCCGGCAAGAGCGTCCCTGCTTACAGGAATGAATCCGTGGAACACGGGCATTCTCGGAATGGGCAGAGGACAGGGGCCGATGGGAATCAATTTTAAGCATACCCTTCCCGGAGAACTTGCGAAGGCAGGGTACCACACGCAAGGCGTCGGGAAGATGCATTTTCACCCTCAAAGAGCATTGAATGGATTTCACAACACTGTTCTTGATGAATCTGGAAGAGCCCCCGACTCTGGCTTCGAGTCCGACTACATACAATGGTTTAACAAGAATAAAACCGGAGACTACGGCATCGCGGATCACGGAATAGACTGGAATTCATGGCTGGCCAGACCTTATCATGCGCCGGAATTCCTGCATCCATCGAACTGGACGGTCAACGAGTCGATCAAATTCCTGAAGGAACGCGATCCGAGCAAGCCCTTCTTTTTGAAAACATCGTTTGCCCGCCCCCATTCCCCATATGATCCGCCGCTGTACTACTTTGACTTGTATGCGAAGAAACAACTGCCGGAGCCTTCTGTGGGCGACTGGGCGTCTGTTCATGATGTGCCTGGGGACGCCGCGCATCCGGATGCGTGGCGCGGGGTGCGCAACCGTGAAGAGATCATGCGAGCTCGGGCTGGTTACTATGGATCCATCGGTCATATCGATCATCAGATTGGCCGATTGCTGATGTTCATGCAGAAGAAAGGGCTGCTGAATAACACGCTTATCGTTTTTACGTCGGATCACGGCGATATGCTCGGGGATCACCATCTGTGGCGAAAAACCTACGCTTATGAGGGATCCGCCCATATACCGCTCATCGTGTGCTTGCCGAAATCATCGGGTTCATCTGTTCCGGTAGTTGATCGTCCGGTATGTTTGCAAGATATCATGCCAACGTTGTTGGAGGCGGCGGGCGAGAGAATTCCCGAAACCGTAGACGGCCGGAGCCTGGTGGGGCTCATGCGCGGAGAAAGTGCCGGATGGCGTGAATATGTGCATGGAGAACACGCGACTTGTTACTCGGAAGAACAGGAGATGCAGTATTTGACGGATGGGAAAATGAAGTACATCTGGCTGCCGAGACTTGGGGTGGAGCAGTTGTTTGATCTGACGGCGGATCCTTATGAATGTGAGACATTGGCAGACCGCCCGGACTATGCTGAACAGTTGCAAACATGGAGGTCGCGACTGGTGGCTGTGCTTGAATCGCGCGACGCGGGGTTGACGGACGGAGACCGACTGGTTTGTCAGGCGGGCAAGCCGTTTCTCATTTCTCCAAAATATAAAGAGAGGATGGACGGAATCGAGCTGTTTTGAAAACTGTTGTCATCATGCTGATGCGGACGAATGGGAGGCGAAAAAGAGTGATGAGCGAAGCGCGAGAGTTGGCAGGCCAGCTTGTCATGGCAGACTTGCCGTCAGGAGGAACTGAAGAAGTTATGAAAACTCTCCATGACTATCCGTTTGGAGGGATTACGCTACACCATTGGGATACGGGTGAAGCCGTGGAGTTGCGCAGCCGTATGACTGTTTTATGGCGGGAGTTTGCGTCCGCCGCACTGCCGCCGCCCTTTGTCGCCCTGACGGAAGAAGGGGGCACTGTCCACAGATTTCCAGGCTTGGTGCGTCCCCCGTCGGCCATGAGCCTCGGCGAAGGGGATGATCTGGACCTTACGGAGGAAGTCGGACGACTCTGGGGCCGCTATCTCATGTCATTGGGCGTAAACTGGAACTGGGCTCCCGTTGTCGATGTTCTTACCGAAGCGGCGAATCAAGTCATTGGAACGCGGTCTTTTTCGTCCGATCCGGAACGCGTGGCGCGACATGCGGTGAGGTGGATTCAGGGGCACCAAGCGGAAGGGATCCTGGCCACGGCCAAACACTTTCCGGGCCATGGTATGACCCAGTTGGATTCTCATGTGGCGCGGCCATTTTCTTCTCTTCCGGAATCTGATCTGGCCCGGCACCTCATGCCATTTCGGAGAGCTATTGAAGGCGGGGTGAGGGCGATCATGACTTCGCATGTCGTGTATTCGAAGTTCGATGAACGGCCTGCGACCCTGTCCCCATACTGGTACGGGAAATTGCGTGAGCTGGGCTTTTCGGGTCTTGCCGTGACGGACGCCCTGTCTATGCGCGCCATCTCGGATGTTTATTCTCCATCAGAGGTGGCTGTAGAAGCGATTGCCGCAGGGGCGGATATTGTGGATTGCGGCTCGTGGGAAGTAGCCTTGTCCGCGCTTGACGCGATTGCGCAAGCGTGCGAACAGGATTCCGTCTTTCGCAAGCGGGCGGTCAGTGCGCGACAGCGCATTCTGACAACCAAGGCGGGCCTCCTGCAACCGGAAATGTGGCCTGAGATCCTATCCGCCGAAACTCTGGCGCAAGGAACCTGGCGGGCGGCGTTCCAGGGGGCGCGGATTGTTGGCGGAGATCGCCGGCAGTTCGGAGCGGATAGCGCATCATGCAAAGAAGTGTGGGTGTCGTCTCGCCGCGCTGTGGAAGTGGAAGAACGCGATATGGCCAAATTCAATGAAGCGATCGTGCGGATTGACTCGACGAAGGACGGGTGGCGGGAGAAACTATCGGAGATCGCGGAATATCCGGGCGACCTGCTCCTATTCACGGAAAACGTATGGAAACATCCGGAGATGATTCCGGAATTGCGCCGTCTTTGTCTCAGACGGCGTGTCGCCCATGTGGCGGTGCTGGATCCAGTGGACATTGACCATCTATCGGAATCGACAATTTCAATCGCCATCAATGGAAACTTTGAACAAGCAAAAAATGTGGCATATGGCCTTTTGTTTGGACAAGAGGCAGTACAGGCGATTCGTACCCGTTCCGACTGATCGTTTTTCATAGAGACGAAAACATGGGGATGAACCGCGTGGGGTCGGCGGACGACGTCTTGCGTGATTGCTTGAGATCTGGGGTGGGGGTGAAGATCCTTGATTCGTCCGTCGTCGATGTTAGATGTTCCAGCTTGCGCCAGTATCATGCTGGAACATCCGTTGTGGCAGTCGTATGGTTCGTTCGAAGAGCAGTGTAAGCGGCTCGCTCATCTGTTTATTGAACGAACTGCCCGCTTGACCCCCTCCTGGGCGCGAAGCGCCAGGAGGGGGTCAAGCGGGCTATCTTTTGGTACCTGTCTTTGTTCTGGGCTTGCTTAACCCCTGGG
>JAJZZT010000277.1 GCA_021797415.1 Bacillota bacterium | reverse complement strand
GTCCGGATGCTGCTCAACCAGACTGTCCACCTGATTCGGGGCGATTCCCGCGTGCACATGGCATTCTCCCATCCATATGCGCATGTTGGTGCGCTTTGTCACGCGCTGCACATGGGAGCCGAGGAACATGTCGGGCAAGAACAGGACCTCTCTGTCTGCAGGAATGGATTGCACGATCTGCACCGCGTTGGCGGATGTGCAGCAGTAATCGGAGAGCGCCTTGACTTCTGCCGACGTGTTGACGTAGGAGACCACAACCGCTCCGGGGTGCTCTTCCTTCCATTCCCGCAACTGGTCTGCGGTGATCGAGTCGGCCAGCGAGCAGCCCGCTTCCAGGTCGGGGAGCAGCACGGTGCGCTCCGGATTCAGAATGGCGGCTGTCTCGGCCATGAAGTGGACGCCGCAAAATACGATGATGTCCGCGGCGGTGCTGACGGCGGCGCGCGCCAAAGCAAGCGAGTCGCCCACCTGGTCCGCGATGTCTTGCACTTCCGGCAATTCATAGTTGTGTGCGAGTATGATCGCGTTGCGTTGCTCTTTCAAAGAGAGAATTTCCGCACGCAATGCCTGGTCAGCCATGGTTGCGCTCAACTGGCAAGACCCCTTTCCTGTCGATCCTACTGTATATACACTCGAATTGTCAATCATGCCGGGCCAGTGGCCAAGGATACGTAAAATTTTATATATATTATCTAAATAATAATATAATGTTATGAAATGCACACGTTTGGATTGTAGAACCACACGAGTATGATCGGCGCATGCAGCGGCTTCTTCAATGACCAGTTCCTTGAGAGACGCCCGCTTTGATGATTCTCCGGTTCGCCTGTCATTGTAACCACGTCCGGGGTTCGATCGTCTAACGGATTGGAGGGGGAGTTTTCGTGAATCGTGTCCATATCAACGCCAGAGCCACGGGCGTCCGGTTGGCCGCACTGGCCGCTGCCGCGACCTGCGTCCGGCTGTCGCGCCTTGTGGGGAGGGCTTCAGGCGTCCGGTTGGCCGCACTGGCCGCTGCCGCGACCGCCGCAGCCATCGGGATGCCTTGTGGACCGGTCCATGCCGACAGTCTGTCGGGGCCGCCGTCCGGTCAACCGATCGCCAAGGTTGCCATGACGCTGTCAAAGACGGCGCATCCACACAGAAGTCTTGCGGTTGTCGAGAACTTCCTGTACACGCTCCAGGATCTGGGCGCCATGGTCGATCCGCGCGCGGTGCTCGGGTCTGCTTACGGCCAACTGTCGCCGTCCATGCGCAGGCAGGTCTCGCTGACCGCATGGATAAAGCGTTTTTGGCAAATCGGCCACATCAATACGTTGCAGATCATTCCGCTTCCTGGACAGCGATTTTTCGTCGAATTGAAAGACTGGTATCTGCAGCGAATCGGCGGCGGGGGCGGATACGATGCGCAGACCATCGGCTACTCTGACGGCGTGGTCTCGGTGAAGGGCGGCAAGATCAGCGGATTTGATCCGCGGCCGGAAAACATGTTTGCGATGTTGAACCGCATCCAGGCCTGGCGCTATAGTCTTCCGGTGTACGACCAGACGATGGTCGCCCGCCAGGCGGCTGCTCCGCTGCAGGAGAATCCGTTGATCGACGGCATTCAGACGATCGCGCCATACACGTACAAGCTCACGACCACGGTCGGGAATCGCTCCTACCAAACGATCCTGTTTGAACAGGCGGACCGTTCGTATACCATGCTCAGCATTCGTCCTGTTGACTTTTCCCCGCAGTCGTTTGCATCCTGGAGTCCCGTCGCGCTCGCGGCGTTCAACGTCAAACACCACCTTGCGCTTCCTTTCGCCGGGACTGACGTGGTGCGCAGCTATCCACCGACCGGCCGCATTCCGTCCGCCATCAGATCCGGATACCATTTGCCTGGCGGCATGACGTACCGATCGGCCGACTGGCATCCGATCGACGACTGGAGTGGCCGACTCTCCGGCAAATCTTTTCTGCTCCAACTGTATCGCTACAATCACGGACGGCGGTTTCTGCTGGCCGAAGCGTACGCGGGCCGAACCGTCCTGGCCCTGCCGCTTGCGCACCGCACATGGCTCACGAATTTCACGGGACGCTTCGCCGTCTTTGCCGTCGGTCTGCCGTCCAGGCGCAATCTGCCGGTGGTGCTCGACCTGACCGACGGCCATATGATTCGCTCGCAGCCGCTGGCGTTTGACATGTCAAACATTTACCCGGGTCAGTCGACGTACTCGTGGCAGAATCAGCACGTTGGCGGCTTGCCGATCCTGATGTACCCGCGATGAGACAGGGCCGCCAAAGAGTCGCCCAAGCACGTCCAAGAAGTCGGTCCTCAGCATGATGAGTATTCGTGGGTTCAGTGAGGCTGAGGCAGTGAGGCGGTCCGTCTTGACAGAATGACGCCGCCGCACGCAAATCCGGGCGGCGCTTCTCGCTGGCGCAGCATCTCTGAGCGGGGACAAAGCGGGCCGCAGCCGGATGGTCATCGCCTTTTTTTCTTTTCACCCGACCCAACAGCGTGAATGTCAATACCCACGCCAACGCGCTGATCGCATTCAGGACAACAAACGTCGCGAATTTCATGCGCTCGATTCCTGCAACGTAAGGAACCAGAACACGAATGCCGGCGATGAATTTCCCGATCAGCACGACCCACGCCTGGTATCGTCGAAAAGCCGATTCCGCCTTGTCAAACCGTTCTTCCGTCAGCCCGATGTACATCCCAAACCGGGTGATGACGGGGCGTCCGAGCAGCCGGCCGATTCCGTAGGCAATCGCCGACCCCAGCATGTTGCCCAGAAACGCCGCGATGAGCAAAGGGAGCAGCTGAAATGTGCCATTGGACAGTTCGATGCCCGAGATGGTCAGCGCCGGACTCCATAAGCGGATCTGAAACATTTTGCGGCGCGGATGCCGGGAAAAAGCATCGAGGCCCCGTCGAAGACGCATGTGAAAACACATCCAAGACGCATCGTCCGCGTGCGGAATCAACCGCGCCCGATCACATGGCAGCGGAAGGCTCATTTTCTCCGTTCCGCCATGCATGCGGGATCAACTGCGCACAATCATATCCTCGCGGCGCGGCCCCCGGAAAAATTGACACGTGCTGGCCGTTCTTGGTACGATGGAAGGCAATGAAAAAATGCGCCGCAACGGATAATCTGCGACTGGGTGATGGATGTGAACATGGGCAATCAGAACAAATCGACGTACTATATCACGACGCCGATCTACTATCCGAGCGACAAACTGCACATCGGTCACGCATACAGCACGACGGTGGCGGATACGCTGGCGCGCTACAGGCGTCTGCGCGGCGATGACGTACGCTTTTTGACGGGCACGGACGATCACGGCCTGAAGATGCAGCGGCGCGCGGAGGCGGCCGGCAAGCCGCCGCTGGTTTTTGTGGACGAGATCGTCGAAGGGATTCGCGCGCTGTGGAAGCGGCTCGACATTTCGTACGATGACTTCATCCGGACGACGGAGGACAGGCACAAGGTCATTGTGCAGCAGATCTTTTCCCGCCTGCTGCTCCAGGGCGACATTTATGAGGCCGAGTATGAGGGTTGGTATTGCACGCCGTGCGAATCGTACTGGACAGGGCGGCAACTGAAAGACGGCAAGTGCCCCGATTGCGGCAGAGAGGTGGAATTGGTGCGCCATCCGGCCTACTTTTTGCGCACCAGTCGTTATGCGGATCGCCTGATCGACTATTATGAAAAGCACCCGGAGTTCATCCTGCCCGAATCGCGCAAAAACGAGATGATGAACAATTTTCTGCTGCCGGGCCTGGAAGACCTGTGCGTATCGCGGACGAATTTCACCTGGGGAATTCCTGTGCGGGAAAATCCCCAACACGTCATCTATGTGTGGCTGGACGCGCTCACCAACTACATCACGGCCCTCGGGTACATGGCGGACGATCATTGGCTGCGCGAACGCTTCGCGCATTACTGGCCGGCCAATGTGCATGTGATGGCAAAGGAAATCGTACGGTT
>JAJZZT010000010.1 GCA_021797415.1 Bacillota bacterium | reverse complement strand
CGTGAGCCGATGCGCGGTGACGGTTGGCGCAGGGGATGCCAGCGGGTTGGGCGCAGCGTTGCTCGCGTTTGTGGGAGCCGATGTGCTAAGTCCGGTCAAGGCGCGGGAGATCGCGCTGTTTGCCGTTCAGCGCGAGCGGTACGACAGCGGGCCTTTGCCCGCGCAGGCCGACGAGTGGAAGCGGCGATGGCGCAACCAACCGCGTGATCTGTTATAATGGACTCGCGCGCCGGATGCTACATAAATCAGTGGTAAAGGAGGATTTCCATGCCAAAAGGTGCAACGCAGACCAAGACGTTGAAAGTGGGCGACAAAGCGCCTGATTTTACGCTGAAGGCGCACGGTGACAGAACGGTCACACTGTCCGAGTTTCGCGGCAAGAATGTGTTCATCGCGTTTTATCCGCTGGACTGGACGCCTGTCTGAAGCGCCCAGATGCCTTCGTACGAGGACGAATTGTCCCGTTTCGAAGAGTATAATACCCAGGTCCTGGGTATCAGCGTCGACAGCGTTCCGAGTCATGAAGCGTGGCAGAAGTCGATCGGCGGCATCACCTATCCGCTTTGCAGCGATTTTTATCCGCATGGCGCTGTGGCCGAAAAATACGGCGTACTGCGGCCCGAAGGGTTCAATGAACGGTCGCTGTTCGTGATTGACAAGGAAGGCGTCGTCCGCTTCATCGACGTTCATCCGATTGACAAGCAACCGGACAATGAGGAAATTTTCGACATTTTGCGCGGCTTGAATGTCTAAAAGTGCCTGTTCAAAAAGCGAGTGACAAAGGGCGCGGTGTCCGCCGGAGAAATCCGGTGGACTTTTTTTGTCGCCGTCAGAGCAGGGAATGGACGCTTTGCACAAGCGACTGCCATGTGGAAGGCCGTTCCAGCCCAAGATACCACGCCGCCGCTCCGGCGAGGTGATCCTGTGCGATCAACTCCAGCGTGAGCAGCAGGGAACGCTGGTCGATCAGCCAGATCTCGTGGCGGGCGCCTTTTTGTGTGAACGAGGTATACGACACGCCGAGTGACGGATTCCAATGAGGCGCAAGGTGCAGACCCGCGAGCAGATTGTGCACCTGAACGAGTGACAGTGCCTGGCTTCCCGCCGCATTTCCGTTCTGGCCGAGCGTCCAGTCCTGGGTGTAAAACGGAACGCCTAGCACCAGCTTGCTCGCCGGAACACCTGTGTGCAACATGTCCGCCACGCCGTTTGTCACCCAGGGAAGCGATGCGGTCGGCCCGGCGACCGCATCGCCGCCCCAGTGCTGATCGTACCCCATCAGGATGATGTAGTTCGCGGCGGCGGCCAGAGCGGCGTGGTTATACGGTCCGGCGTTATTTCCCGGCGTGATGTCGGGAGGCAGGTCAATCGACAACTGCATGCCGAGCTCGTGCAGCCTGGCTGCGAGCAATTGTGCAAAGCGCGCGTAATTCCACCGGTCCGCTGAACTGAGTCCCTCAAAGTCGAGATTGACGCCGTTGAGCTGGTCGCGCTTGGCCAGACTCACGATCCGGTTGATCAAAGCGCTTTGCGTATCCTGGTAACGCAGCACGGCGTGGCTCAGCGCCGCGTTGAACCCGTTGTCCACGACCGCCCACACCTTGACGCCGCGTGCGTGCGCAGCCTGCACGACGCTCGGTTCAATCGTATTGCTGATCGTTCCCGCCGGTCCCGTCAGATGAATCCACTTGGGAGCAAGGACATTCAATCCTGGCGATTGGCGCATGGCCTGGATCAGATTGGCGGCGCCCGTATCAAGCGTCCAGCCGATCACCTGGCGCTGCGAGGCGGTTCCGGCCGTGCCGATGTTCTGTTGAAAAAGCGGTGTGGCAGCAGGGTGCACCTGACCATGAAACGGGCTGCGCGCCGCCATTTGTCGAAAAGAATCCGCTTCGACAGACAATTCTCCAATGGAGAGCCAGGCAAAAATGAGGGCGGAGCGCTGCAGTCCAGCCGGCCTGGACGGCGCGATCGGCGCCAGGGCGGCAGCAGTCAGGGCTTGAGCCACTTTGGTCGCCGGTATGGCGGGCCACCGGAGCCGCGCTGTGCCGTACAGATAGAGCGCCGCGGCTGTACCGGCCAGTGTGGATGACAGAAATACGGCTGCAATCAAGGCGAGAGCCGCGCGATGCGTCCGGCGGATGATCTTCATGCATTGTGCACCTGCCTGTCGGGGATCGGATGACTATCTTGAATCTATGAGGCTGTCTCGTAATCTATGATAAAAACGGCGGCGCTTAGCCCGCGTATCGGTGTGCGGCAAAATGCGCATACTGGGGCGTGGATGGAGTGATTGTCCGTGTGGATACTGTTTGCGGTGGCGGTGGCGGGGGCGGCGTACAACATGCTGGAAGGCGGAACGGCCCGAGCGGCCGTTGCATCGGCGGTGTTGGCGCTGGCATGGCTGGGACTGGCGGGCGAGGAGAGGTTGCGCCTTTCCGTCCGCCTGCTCCCGCTGTGGCTGGAACTTCCGAAGTTGCGCCGCGAACTTTCGTTGTGCACTGTCGCCGCGCGGGACGCGCGGTCGTATTTGCGTCTTTTCGCAAGGCGCTATCCCGTGTATATGCGCTGTCCGTTCCGGATTGATGAATGCGGGCGGGTGCAGATCGCGCGTTCATCCGCCGAACGCGGGATACCTTTCACGCCGCGTTTCGCGCCTGCGATGCACCATGACCTGGGCGCGATTCTGTCCGAAGAGGGGATGTATTTCCCTGATGTCCGGATCCTCTGGCTTTTGCTGAACCGCGAGGTGCTGGATATGGCAAAAGAGCGGATCGACAAGGAAGTGGCGCGCGGCGCCGGAGGGGATCTCAAGCGCGTTTGGCGATCGTTTGCGCAGTGGGAGAGGGCGCGGACGGCGGAGTGGGGCGGACTTTCACTCTTGTATCGCGAAGCGCTGGCGGAAGTCCTCTGTGGACAGTACGACTTTGCCGACGGGGAGGGCGCCGGTCATCGGACGGCGTGGATCGACCGCGAGATTGAGCAGGCGCGCCGGCAGGCGCTGCTCGACCGGCGCAAGGAACGCCTGCGCGCCGACCTTTCCGCGACAACCGTAAACCGGGCGTCGGCGCCTTTGGACGAACTTTCTCCGGACCGAGATATGACTGTTGACAGGCTGGCCGAATTGGCGGCGGACGACATGTCCGGGACGGTCCGGATTCTGATGGAAGTATTCGGCGTGAAGGAAATGGACGATCGCTGCGGCGAGCGGTCGATCCAAGGATATTTTCTCGCCGATCACGAGGGTTCGTCCGTCGTCTTTCAGGTCGGGTGGACGGAACAGGGCGCGGTGCCGCGCGCGGCGATTGAGCGGGCTCTGGCCGGCAAAACCAGGGAGAGAGTGCAAAGCGCCGTCCTGCTCGCCCTGGGCCGGATGGAGCCGGATGTGGTCATGCTGGCGGACGATGTCGGCGTGCTCGTCCTGCCGTCCGCGGCGCTTGCGCGCATGCTCGACTATCATGCGGACCGCATGTGGAAAACTGTCGAATGGTCTCTGCGCGCGTCCAGGGGGGCCATGGTCAAGGCATCATTGCAGGCGGTCGAATCTTGAGGAAAATTGCAATCAAATTGCAATCAAGGACTGGAACTTATTCTATCAACGTAGTACAATTGTAATGTTATTATGACTCAATTGATTGCCAAGGGGTGTGACCGGGTGGCCGAAGGGCGAAAGTCAAGCCAGCGCACGGCATGCACGCAAGAAGCGGAAGATCTCCTGCGCAGGGCGACGCGCGTGGCAGACGATCCTTTTCTGGCAATCTGCCAGTCGTATCGGCACAAACCGACCGAAACCCAGTGGTCGCCTTCCACGATGGAAGACGACGAAGAGCGGTAGGACGGGCAGGCATTTTTGCCTGCGCCAATGATGAAACCGCTTACGGATCTCCTTATGAAGCCCGTTCAAAAAGGAGCGGGTAAGACCCGCGCAGTGCGGGGAAGCAGACAGAAATGCGGACCGATTACGGGGTCCTCTCCTCTCCAACCGGATTCC
>JAJZZT010000520.1 GCA_021797415.1 Bacillota bacterium | reverse complement strand
ACCAAACCCCAGCGCCGCCGACAAGCGCTGGATCAGGTCGGACGCGCCCTCCTGCGTCCACCCATGCGAAAGACGCTACGCGAGGGGGCGTCCCTCGAAACCGTGCTCGGGCAGGTCGTCGACGAGTACATGGACAGGGCGGTCTTGCGTCGATCGTCGACGCCGGAGGTTCTCCGGGGTTTCGAACGATCGACGCACATCACCTTTTTGCAGTTGGTGCTTCTGCATGAGGACGACGCGCTGGTTCGCTCTTGGCTGGAGACGTTTCGCGCTGCGGTCGATCCGTATCAGCAGATCCTCGAACGCTTGTTGCGGCTCAGTTGGGAGGACCTGTTGATCGTCTCTGCATTCTCGGTCCAGCGCAACCCGGAACAGACGACCGAAGGGTCCGTTCCCGGGCGAGTGGCCCAACTGGAACAAGAGCTTGCGACACTGCGCGCGCAGTACGACGCCGATGTACAGGGTCTGCTCGCCGTGATCGAGCAGATGCGCCAGATCCAGCAGGCCGCACGCGATCAAGCGGCCGCAGGGAGCGCGCCGGTCCTGCTCGACCCACCTGTCCACCGGCTGGATGGGAAACGGATTCTGGTCGTAGGCGACGAATCGCACGCCACGCAGTATCGCCAACTCGTGGAGGCCAAAGGGGGCGTGTACACCTTTGTGCCGGGCTTTGAGAAGGACCACAGCCTGCGCAGTCGGATTCAAGGGGCCGACGCCGTCGTGTTTGTCACCGCGTACGCAAGTCATCTGAAGTTCTATGCGACAAAAGCGCGCCTGGAACACCGTCCGATGGTGAATGTGAATCAGGCGGGTGTCGCGGCGTTTGAGCGGGGGTTGCAGGAACTGCAAAGACGACTGGCGCGAGGCGAACGACAGGTGGTGTGATCGCGCAGCCCATAGGCGCGCGCAAGTTTGGTAGAATAGTTCCCGGAAGGGTGTACTTCCGCCTTCCTCCTGACGCCATTGGCCGAAAGGGGGTGAGGGGATTGCGTGTCATCGAACTTTTGATCGGTCTGTTGACAGCGCTGATTCTGTTCGCGGCGGCGGTTATGCAGTACGCCGCTACCGCAGAGAAGCGTAAGGCAGATCGTGACAATGGGGAGAAAACACGAAGGAACGGCAGGGCCACCACCCAAAATCGCCGTTCCCGCTAATCCTCGGCGGAAGGGCTGGTTTTGCGGCCAACGCCCTTCCGCTCTTTATAGTATGACTGTAACACATCC
Source organism: Bacillota bacterium (assembly GCA_021797415.1). The sequence goes on along the minus strand of JAJZZT010000520.1, from coordinate 2,772 downwards.
GGATTACTCCGGCAATTCCCCTCGCCTAAGCAGATCCCGGATTCGCGCACAGGTTCATCCGCACAAAACGAAAAACATGCTTGGGTGGAAACGCTTAATTCGCCTGCGGAAACGGCCGCGCAGTCTTGGTCCACACGCTATGATGGGCACGAGAACTCTATTCCAAGCCCAAAGGAGTCGATCTAATTGAGCAAAGACACGCTCGTCGCCAAGGCGGCGGAGACCACCGGCATGACCAAAAAGGACGTAGAAATCGCGTGGAAGGCGCTGCAACAGATGGTGGCTGAAGAACTCAAGAGCGGGGAGGAAGTCACCATCGCCGGCGTCGGCAAGCTCAAGCCCACCGTGCGCGCCGCACGCACCGGACGCAACCCGCAGACCGGACAGGAGATTTCCATCCCGGAGAAGCAGACCGTATCGCTCAAGGTCAGCAGCACCTACTCCGGGTAAATCAACCCATTGTGCATCCGACGCGGCCCATGCGGTCGCGTTTTTTGCGTGCAGTAAATCGGGTCGGGTGATCACTCCGGCCAAATATCTTCGACACGCAGCGCCAGCACGCGGGCAATCCGCTTGGCCACCGGCAGGGTGGGCGTGCGCTTTTCTCGCACAATGTCACTGAGCGCCTGATACGTAATCCCCGCCCGGTCTGCCAGCCAGGTCTGTTTGATGCCCCGCTCTTGCAGGATGTCCCGGAGTCGGTTCCCTTCTCCCACCTTCTGTCACCTCACCCCCAGTATGACCGTCTATCGGAAAATGCAAACACCGACGATCGTCTATGTGCAGGCATACGAATAGATCTTCTGTAGTCCCCACAAATTTTTTCTTTTCTGAAAGAAAGGTGATGAGTAAAAATGCCCCTTCCAAGCGCCTTATCCAGTAAGGGACTTTTCATCCTTGCCCCACACAGAGAACGCTTCATGCACCGTCAGCAAAAGGGGGCCATGTCATGGGTGCCTGTGAATCGTCCGTTGCCTGGTGCCACAGCGTGATTCGCCATGCGGCGATCACCGAGATCCGTCGCATGCGTCATCGTCTTCGGGAAGTCCCGCTGTCCTGTCTGGACGCGGATCGCCTGCGGGATCAGCGGGACGCGCCGTCCGAGGCAGCGGCTCGCGCGTTTGCCGACAGTGATGTACGCCTGCTGCTACGCAGTCTTCCCCAAGCGGAACAAACGGTGTTGCGCCTGCTGTATCTCACCGGAATGTCCCAGCAGGAGACGGCGGGCCGCTTGGGATGGCCCCAGCAGCAGGTCAGCCTGGTACACCGACACGCCTTGGCCACATTGCGCCGATCCCTGGAATGAAAGGCGGAGGAGAGGATGGGTCCGGAAGAGGATGAGGCCGTCAGGGAGTTGTTGCAGCGGATTCAAGGCGGCGATGAATCGGCGCTGGCGGAATTGTACCGCGTGTTCGGTCCTTCCATCCGGCGTCACGCCCGTGTGCAGGGTCGAGTGGAGGAGGACGTGATCCAAAGCATTCGCATGGCCCTGTGGCGTGCGCTGTGCCCACCGCCCAAAAATGAAGAATGACTCCATCGGAAAGAGGGGATGACGGTGTCTACGGTGTCTTGGTTTACCTTGGCCACGCTGCATACGGCGGGCGGCATCAGTTTGGCCGTGATGCTGATCGTGGAGGGCATCAAGCGCGTACCGGGCGTCAGCCGGATTCCGGTGCGCGGGCTTGCGATCCTGGTAGCGGAAGGGCTGCTGGCTGTCCTGTCCCCGCCGCAACCGGCCACCTGGTCCGGATGGCTCGTGCTGCTGCTCAACGGATTGCTCGCCGGGACGACCGCCATTGGCGGGTGGCATCTGCTCCACCCGGCGTCGTCGACTGCGCCAAAGACAGGGACGTGATCGGAGAAAACTTTCGCGAACGTGCCTAAAAATCGCGTGCCAAGGATCTTTAGAACCACGGTATACCGAAAGGGCGAACCAAAACAGAGGGGGTCGGATGGATGAGCGAAAAAGAGGACGACAAGAAGGGCAAGATGACTGACTCAGCGGTGGACTGGATCTCCTACGGACAGGAGACCTTGAGGCCGACGCGTTGGCGCCTGGAAAAACGGTATCGCCGGGCCGGTGGACGAACGATGCCACTCGACGAGGCGCTGACCTGTGTCAGTGACGGAGATCCGGAGATGACTGCTATTTGGGACGACTGGTTGCGCCGTCTGAGTGATATAGAGCGAGAAGTGTTGCTGAGCACAGTAGTCCACGGGTTCACCGAAATGGAGACGGCTTGGCGTCTGGACGAATCGGCTTCGCGTGTGCACCGTACCAAGCTACGCGCGTTGGCTGCATTGCGGGAGATGATCACCGATGGAAATCAGGACGACGAATGACTGTCAGTCATCCGCGTTGAATGATCAGATGGAATGGCTCTTGACCGTAATGGAACCTGCCATCGGCAAGGAGAGTGGATTGCTTGCCCGGCATGCCCGGATCCCGGCGCAAGAGGCGTACGACGAGTTGCGTCAGGAGTGGACGTTGTGCATTTGGCAACAACTGCGGAAAGATCAAGAAAATTTTCGCTGAAGCGAAGTAAATGCACGTTTTGCTGTCCTTTATTAGTGAAGGGGTCAAACGAGACTCCCAATACGAGCGAGAGGGGGAGAGCCATGATTTGTAAGGAGAAACTGTTGCGGGCATTACAGCAGACGCATAGCGCGCTGATCGCGTGTTCGTCATGTCTGAATGGAGAGGAGGCTGACACCGACTTACAATTACAGGCTCTTCGGATTTTAGGGTTGAGAATACCTAAAACTCGCCAG
>JAJZZT010000315.1 GCA_021797415.1 Bacillota bacterium | reverse complement strand
ATGGCGGATTCCGGGAAGTACGACGCGGTGATCACGCTGGGCGCGGTGATCCGCGGTTCCACACCCCACTTTGATTACGTTGCGGCAGAGGTGGCCAAGGGGGTGGCGGCAGCCTCAGTGGCAAGCGGCGTGCCGGTTGTCTTTGGCGTGCTGACGACCGATACGATCGAGCAGGCGATCGAACGGGCGGGCACGAAGGCGGGCAACAAGGGCTGGGATGCCGCTGTGACGGCCATCGAGATGGCCAATCTGGCGCGGACCCTTCGCGCGTGAATGTGGACGGACTGTCGCACGGCGGCAATTCTTGAGACAAGGTCCGCCTATCAGAGCATCTTTGTCGGCGAGCGTCACGGTGTCCGTTTTTTGCGTTTCGGGGGAGCCCGGGCAAGTTGGCAGGGTGCTTGTGTCATCGCGCGGCCGGAACGCCTTTACTTCCCTTATCAACAAGCGTTTTCGCTGTATACCGCCTGGCGTCCCCAGGTCAGGCGCTTTCTCTCGCTTGGCGTGGGGACCGCGACAGCCATTTCGCATGTGTACCGGCGCCATCCGACTGCGGAGATTGTCGGCATCGACATCGACGAAATGGTGATTGATGCGGCGCGCCGCTTTTTTCATGCGCCGGACGATCCGCGGGTACGGCTGCTTCAGGCGGACGCACGCCTGTATGTTCCACGCATGGGAGACAAGTTCGACCTGGTTTTTCTCGATGCTTTTTTTCGCGAAGAGACACCGCAAACCATGCTGTCGCCGGTTTTTTTGAGCGCGCTGGCGGACCGTCTGGAACCGGGCGGCATTCTGATCGCCAATGTCATCATGCCGACGGCCGGCCGTCGGAGCCGGCGTTTTTTCGATTTGTGCCGGCATCTGAAGCTGCTGGTTGGACCTGTCTGGGCGCTGCCACTCGGACTTGTTCCGCTGCTGGAGAACAATGTCATCGTTGTTGCCCAGCGTGCGCCATCCGGCTTACCGGCTCTCGACGCCATACGCGGGAAGGCGCGCCGGGAGATCCGCGCGCACCCCGCCGTTTACGCGCCGTTCGGCCGGTTCCTTCCGGGCAGGATTCAACGTGTATGAGGCGCGCACCACCGGCAAGAGGGGAATGACGCAAGCGTGCTGAATATTTTCGGGAAAGATCTCCTGTTTCGCTTGATCGCGGTGGTGGTGGGTATCGCTGTTCACGAGTTCGGCCATGCCGCCATGGCGCTCATGGTGGGAGACGACACGGCGCGGCGCCAGGGCAGGGTGACGCTCAATCCGCTCGCCCACCTTGATCCGGTCGGACTGTTTTGCCTGTTCATCGCGGGATTTGGCTGGGGTCGGCCGGTTCAGATTGATCCGCGGAAAATGCGTGTGAATCCGCGCCTCGGCGTGATCCTCGTCGCGTTGGCCGGACCGTTCATGAGCGCACTGACCGGCGCGGTTTCGGTAATCATCCTGATGAACACGTGGGGGGCGCACAATAATAATCCCTTCTGGCAGACGGGAAGCGGGAATTTTATCATCATGACGCTAAGCTGGATGGCCTATATCAATATCGCGATGGCCGTGTTCAATCTTTTGCCGGTCCCCCCGCTCGACGGCTGGAATGTTCTTGCCAACACGCTGCCGCTGCGCGCGCGCGTCCGTCTGTTCAAATTCGAACGCGTCGGACCGTTTCTTCTCCTTCTCATCCTGATTCTTCCGCCTGGCCAGTTCATCGTGCAAACGGTGATCCAGACGGTCATGAGCTGGTTTGTTCCGGGGTACTGACGATGGAACCCTACCGTCTCTCGCTCGACGCGTTTGAAGGTCCGCTCGATTTGCTGCTGCACCTGATCGTCACGCAGGAGGTCGATATCCATCAGATTCCTCTGGCGCGGATCACCGATCAATACCTCGCGCTGCTGCAGGATTCGATTGCCTCCAGCATGGATGTCGCCAGTGAATTCATCGTCATGGCGGCGACTCTCATCGAGATCAAGGCGAAATCCCTTCTTCCGCGGCGGCGCGATCTGCCTGGCGATGATGCGGAAGCTTTTTTGGATGAGGCGCAAGATGAGGAACAGAGCCTGGCGTGGCGGTTGCTCGAATACCGGGTGTTCAAGGAGGCGGCGCAGGCGCTGCGCGCTCTGGAGTCCGACAGGGCGCGGCGAGTCGGGCGCATGCCGCTTCCGCTTGATCCGTTTCGCGTCGAACCGGTGTTTGCGGACAGGCTGGGCGACGTGCGATTGACCGACCTGCTCGCCGGTCTGCAGGCTGCGCTGCGACGGATTCAGCCGGCGCCGGATGTGGAGGTGGTGCGCGACCGGGAGACTGTTCCGCGGCGCATGCAGGCGATTGAACGGCGGTTGCGCCACTTGTCCGGCGCGTGGTTCCATGATTTGCTGGCGACGGCGGTGGATCGCGGCGAGATCGTGACCGTGTTTCTCGCGGTGCTGGAACTCGTCCGTCTGGGCAGGGTGGTCTACCGGCAAGACGAGCGCTTCGGCGCGATCTGGATCGCGCTCCGTCCGTAGTAGGCCGTTTCCAAAATTCTGTTTCTGAAGAAGTTCGGAATTCACAAGTGAATTCCGAAACATGATTGGATCGGAATTTTGCAAGCCGACCACTAGGACAGCCGCGAGGGACATATGATAAACCGAATTTTGTCATGCGAGTAAAGGGACTTTATCACAGTCCCCGAGGAGATGGCCGGCAAAGGCCGACAGGGAGGTGTGGCCGAGGGCATGCAGGAAAACTTTGACCTGGAGTTGGCGGCGAGCCGTTGCAAGACGGATATTGCCGGACTTTTGGCAGCACTTGAGGGCGTGCTGTTCGCCGCTGGAATGGAGGGACTGACCGATGCGCAAATCGCCAGAATTTTTTTTCTCACCGAAGAGTCGGTGGCCGATTTTTGCGGACGGCTGGCGGCAAAGCAAGACGCCGAAGGAAGAATGCTGTGCGTGATCCGTTCGGCAGGATCGTGGCAACTTGTCACGCGCCCGGAACTAACGCCGTACCTGCGCGATCTGGCCATGGTCCCTCCGCCTTCCGCACTGTCGACGGCCGCTCTTGAAACACTCGCCATCATCGCTTACAAGCAGCCCATCACGCGCGCCGGCATAGAGCATCTGCGCGGCGTGAAGAGTGATCGCGCGCTGTCCACCCTGATCGTCCGTGGTCTGGTCGATGAAGCGGGCCGCGCCGACGGGCCGGGCCGTCCCATTCTGTACGCCACGACAAAAGACTTTCTTGATCATTTTGGACTCGCTTCCCCCTCCGAACTTCCTCATTTAGATGAATATAGATCAGATAATGAATAAATCCCATGCCGATTTATTAAACTACCCCTGGAATCATGGCCATATCCGCGGAATGGTCATGCATATGGGGGGATCCTTCTTTGATCTGGTGGTGGCTGCTGATCGTTGTGCTGTTTGCGGCAGTTTTCGCGCTGACACCTGTGCGCGTGGAGCTGTCGTATACCCATTTTGATGATGCGGCCGAATCCGCGCTGAACGACGTATTGGACATCCGTGTGCGCGCACTGTATTTCGTCCGCTATGTGCGAAGAGTGACGTGGGAAAATACGGGCCTTCGCACGGAACGGCTGTCAGGAAACACTGTGCGAAACCTCCTCGAATACGCCTGGAGAGCGATCGGCGATTTTCTTGAGGAGTTTCTTTTGCTCCGGCGTCTGCTCTCCGCCTTTGAGATCCGCGACATGACCTGGAACACGACCATCGGGACAGCGTCCGCGCCGGATACGGCCGTCCTGTGCGGCATGATCTGGACTGTCCAATCGGCCCTCGTGGGCGCGGTATCACAGATCTTTACGGTCGTTCGTGTGCCGCGCATGTCTGTGACGCCGCGATTTGACAAGCCCGTCCTTTCGTCCAATGCCTCGTGCATAGTGGCGACACGCCTCGGCAAAGCTATTTACGCAGGATGGCGCTTGTTCCTCCTGGTCAGGGGACATGTGAAAAAGTCCGGGACTGATTCGTCGGTCACCGCGGCAAAGGAGGGTGTTCATGCTGG
>JAJZZT010000339.1 GCA_021797415.1 Bacillota bacterium | reverse complement strand
CATCTGCGACCGAAAACGCGTCTTTTTGCCGCAACTGTTCCAGCAGTTCGTCTGTGGAGTAGCGAACGCGCGCCAGATTGTCCTCCAGTATCTTTCCCTGCTTGATCAGGACCACACCTTTATCGTCCACCAGGTCGCGCAGTTTCTTGCTCTTCAGGGTCGCCCAACTGAGACCGAGCGGTATGAGCATCCACATCACCATGCTGAGCAATCCGGCAAAAAACTTTCCCTCCATGTCCGCCGAGATGAAGGCGGCGATGGAGCCAACCGTGATGCCCGTTATATATTCGAAAATATTCAGTTGTGAAATCTGACGCTTGCCGTTCATGCGCGTGAGCAGGAACAGAGCGACGATCGATCCGGCCGTGCGCCAGAAGACATCAAGTAACCCTGACATCGCCATGAAGCCTCGCTTCCATTGCCACGGAAAGAGACAGCGCTGTTCACGGCCTCTTTCCGCGTCTTTCTCATGTGGCGTCTATTTCGCGTAACGTCTTTCCCGTTTTGTGGACGGGTTGCTCAAAAACCTTTGTACTAGGGTTCTTCTTGTTCGATCTGCAGCATCCGCTGTTCCACCAGGGACACGACGGATTGTGTGGTTTGCGCCGCCTGGCCGAATGTCTGCTTGGCCTGCTGGTTCTGGGTGGAGAGAGCGAATGACTCAAGGCTTGCCTGGGCCTGTTTGAGAGACGCCAGCGTCTTTTTCACGTCACTGCCAACCGTCATGAGTGTGCCTCCTCGGGGACATGTGATAAAGTCCGCTCGAATGTATGGGTGATAAACCATGCTTGCGCGGAGAATGCTCGCGCAGGAGGATGGAGCGGGCATATCGGACCGGTCATCGAACGGGAGAGGCCGCCGATCCCATATTCCATGATCGCTCCTCTCCCGAATGTCGTGCCATCCTGGAATTTCTGGAATCAAGATCTGTTATCCTGCCGCGGCGATCCCGTCACAGCTTTCGCCACGCTCTTGGCGCTCTCTCTTGCCGCCGTGGCCGTGCTCTCCCACGCCGACTCCGCCGACGTCCATCAGACGGCCTTCCGACAGTGCGTCCGTGGTGTTCTCAGCGCCTTTGGCGATGCTCTTTCCCGCATTTCTCAGCGGTTGATCCTCTTTTTCCATGTCATCCCCCTCCTTTTGCGCATGACCTCAAAAAAATGATTTGCCGAATCAGGCGTTTCCATACGGATGGTTGAATATGGTTTTTCTCCGCCGTGCACCGCAATGAATACGTGTCCCATGCCGCACATATATAATCACCAGTCTGTCTGCCGCAGGGAATGCGGGTTTTCGGGGTGAACGATGTCCACGGTGCCGGGAATTGTTGCAACGGTATTTATCGTGACGGTTGACAACGCGCTTCTCGCCGGGTTGCTCTTACCGTCCGGCGTCCGCCCCGAGCGGAGAAAATCGGTGCTGGCCATCGTGGGGGCGCTTGTGGGCGGCGCGCAGATCATCCTGGCCTCCAGTATCGACAGGCTGCTGCGCCATGCGATGTTCCGCTGGATCGCGATTGTTTCATTGGGATGGATGGGCATCCGGATGCTTGAGCCGCGCGGCATGCGCCGCGACCAAAGCTGGGAGGCCGTTCCCCGGCTCTTTTTCTTCACCGTGTGCGGGAATCTGGACAATATGATTTGGCTGGGAGCGAAGTTACGGGGGGACAGGCTCTGGCTTGTGCTGGCGACGGTGGCATCCATTCCGCTGTTTGTGGCGGCCGCGTTGTTCCTCTCCCGTCAGGCGGAGAAGCGGCAATGGGTTCTGCCCCTGGGAGCAGGCATGATGGTGTGGGTGGCGGCTTCATTGGCGCTGGACACCCCGGCGCTGCAACGTTTTGTCGAACGTGCCGCCGGGGTGCCGCGCACTACCATTCAGGGCCTCGTGACCGCGGGTCTTCTGGGAACCGGATTCGGTCTTCGCCGCTTGACCGCGCGGAAGAGACGGACAAGGAGATGAGGTTCATTCCATGAACTGTTGGCCGCTGTGCGGGCTGAAGTCTGCAAGAAAAAGATTCCTGGCCAACCGGGAAGGCGCGCTCCCGTTTGTGTCGAATCCCCGCAAAGCCATGCCGAACCGAAAAGGAGCCGCACGCAGTTCGTACGGTTCCAGCGGTCCTGGCCCGCAACTGGCCGAGCCGATGCCGTGCTGCGCGTAATCGATGGACAGGATGACCGCTCCCGCGTCGACCAGGTCCACGGTGTGGCGGGCGGCCGCGATGTCCCGTACGCGAAACCGTCGGGCCGCAAAGTCAAAGCGGGGGCGTCCCGCCACGAGCAACCCGGTTCCCCGTTCATCGGTCAGCGCGGCCCACCTTGTGTCCGACCGGTTGCCGTACTCCTGGGGTCGGACGTACGGAGTGTACATTTGATCGACGGTGCTGTGAAATAATCCCATGCGGCCCGCCTGTCTGGAATCGCTGTACGTTTCGCCGGGACCGTAGCCGTACCAGGCCACTCGCTCGAATGTTCGCGGCAATTCAGCCGTCAGGCCGATGCGCGGGAGGCGTAGGGGCGTATCCCGGTGCGGTTCGCCGCTCACTTCTAAATGGATGGTTCCGTCCGCCGTGATGCGGTAGCGGTATGCGCAGGTAAAGCCCCACGACCAGACGGGAGGCGCCACGCGCGTGCGCACCAGAAGATCGACGTACCGCGCGTCCGGATCCGACTGCCACAGCACCTGATCCACGCGTTCTTGCAGCAGCGGGAAACCCGCGTGCTGCCAGTCTGCGACGATGGGACTGTCATTGTCGATGGGCGGGCGCCAAAAGTCGAGCGCCGGACCGCGTTCAAGGAGCGGCTGGCCTGCGAATGAAAAAGAATGGATGCGTCCGGACAGCAGATCGAACGCCAGGTCAAAATCGCCGCCCCGAACCACCAGTTGTCCGCTGTGTTCCGCGCAGGACAGCGCGCCCGCCGTTGCGGCGGCGCCTGATCCGCTGGAGGCGGGGGGCCATGCCTCTTCCTGTGCCGTCGCGGCGGTTGCGGCAGGTTGTTGGGTGAAGGCGCCCGCCGGTTCGGGCAACGGGTACTGCGCCCACGCCACCTCGTGTCCCTGGCCGGCCCAGATTGTGTCCGCCGCCAGGGTGAAGGTGAGCGTCACCCACCGCTCTGCTGTGGAATCGAACGAGGGCGGTGGCGCAATAGGAAGCGTCAGTTCGGCGCTGTCGCCAGCCGGGATGAGCGGCAATGGCGCCGCGCCGGATTGCGTCAGACGCCCGTCGGTTTCCAGGCGCCAGGAGAGGCGGAGGTGGTCGAGCGACAGAAAGTCGAAGCGGTTCGTCACGCGAACGCGCCCCATGGCCGCATCGACCACATCCACCTGCACGGGTTCGATCACCTTCTTGTATTCCTGGAGGCCCGGAGACGGGGAACGGTCTGGAAACAACAGGCCGTCGGTCACAAAGTTTCCATCGTTGGGTTCATCGCCGAAATCTCCCCCGTATGCGTAGTACATCCGCCCATCCGGTGAATATTTGGGAATGCCGTGGTCAAGCCATTCCCACACAAAGCCTCCCTGCAGGCGTTTGTGCCGGTGGAACAGGTCCACATATTCCCGCAGGCCGCCGGGACCATTGCCCATGGCGTGGGCGAATTCACAGAGGATATGGGGTTTGTCCAGGCCGTTTTGGCTGCCCAGGCGGTCCAGTTCCGCATGGGATGTGTACATCGTGCTGTACACATCCGTCACCTGGGCCTCGTGATCCGGTTCGTAGTGCAGCAGCCGGGTCGGGTCAAGGCTACGGATGCGTTCTGCCATCGCCTCATGATTGCGGCCGAAAGACGATTCGTTGCCAAGGGACCACAGGATGATGCAGGGGTGGTTTTTATCCCGTTCGACCATCCGCTGCGCGCGGTCCGCGTATGCATCCCGCCACTCTTCGTCATCCGTGATCCACTCGGAGTTTCCGACGGTCATGAATCCGTGGCATTCCAGGTCCGCCTCGTCGATGACGTACAGTCCGTATTCGTCGCACAGGTCGTAAAAGCGGGGGTCGTTCGGGTAGTGTGAGG
>JAJZZT010000397.1 GCA_021797415.1 Bacillota bacterium | reverse complement strand
AAATGGAGACAGAGCATCTGCTTGTCGCACGGACGTATTTTCGCATTCCGCCCGAACGCGAGAATCTTGCGCTGCATGGGTACAAGCCGCCGCTCACAGACATGCTCGCGATGGATGTCTGGGTGCGGAGCAAGGGACCGGACGCCGTCAAGGAAGCGCCGGAGCGGGAGGCGGGCGCGGGCATGCCGGCGCCGTCCGCGCAGGGCGTACTCGCCGGAATGTTGCACGCGGAGAACCGCGATGCGGAGCGCCGGTCGGAGGGCGGACGACAACTGATCTACACCTTTTTTTATGAGGCGACGATCCGGACGGAAAACAGGGAGTACCATATCCGTCGATTCTCGCTGGACAGTCCGCGTCAGTGACCGGTCGCTTTTTTGACTTTTTAAAGAGCGTGTTCAAAAAGAGGGCAGGTAAGACCCGCGCAGTGCAAGGAAGCAGCCAGAAATGCGGACCGAGCGTACGTTTTTGGTACGTGAGGGAGCATTTCTGGCGATGACGCGGCAATGCGCCGGGGAGTTCTGCCCCCTTTTTGAACAACCTCTTAAACGTTCTGTCATCCGGGAGGTGTCTGCGTGCAGATAGTGCCGCGCGCGTTGGGACAGGTCGAAGGGACACTGGTTTTTTGGGACGATCTCGCCGAAATCGGCATCGCCCTGCCGCGACCGACGCAGGTGATCGACGAATTGACAGTCGGACTCGGGGCGCTTCTGGGCGAGCCGAGCCTGATCGTCTACGCATCGTACGGTGAACAGACGCTGGAGATCCATCTGCCGCGCGAACTGCCTACGTCGCCCGAAGCGAAGGTGGATGTCTGGGAGGCGATATGGAAGCGGCGGCCTGACGTGATCCGCTTGCGGTACGGTGAAAGTCCGCTGCAGCGCGAACGCGAGGCGGTGCTGCTGTTTCCCGGCACGCCGGGTGAATCGCTCGCGGAAAAGATGCGCGATCTGGTCCGTCGCCTGGAGCGGGAGCGGCGCGCGGACCGGCTGGGAGTCGATCAGGTCGGCGCGCTTGAGGAATTGTTGGAATTAATGGGCGACGACGCGGGCGTGGAATGACGAAGGAGTGGGACGCGAGCCATGCACCTGGAGAGCTACGAGGTGTTTCGCACGGTTGTGCAGGAGCGAAGCGTGACCAAGGCCGCCCAATTGCTGCACATGACGCAGTCGACGGCAAGCCGCCATCTGCAGGCGCTGGAACAGGAATACGGCGCGCTTTTGTTCGAGCGTTCGGCGAGTGGCCTGTCCCTCACTTCTCTGGGCAGGTCGCTGTATCCGTACGCGCTGGATCTGCTCAACTGCCATGAGCACGCGAAAGAAGAGATGCAGCGCCTGCGCAACGAAGGCGGGGGACTCTCGGTCGGGGCGACGTTCACGATCGGGGAATACCTGCTGCCGCATATCCTCGGCGAGTTTCGCAATCACTACGCGGGCGCGGAAGTGCGCATGCGCGTGAGCAATACCAGCCAGGTCGTGGACGATCTGCGGCGCCACCGGATTGATGTCGGATTGATCGAGGGCCTTACGGAAGCGTCAGACCTCGCGGTGACGGAGTGGCGTGTGGATGAGCTGGTCCTGGTCTGCTATCCGCAGCATCCTTTTGCCGCGTGCGATGAGGTGGACCTTGAGGAGATGGTCGGCCAGTCGCTGCTCATGCGCGAAGAAGGCTCCGGAACGCGCCAGGTGTCGGAGCACGCGCTGGAGCAGGCGGGAATCCTCGCCCGCCTGTCGGTTTTCATGGAACTCGGCAGTACACAGGCGATCAAATCCGCGGTCGCGGCCGGCTTTGGCATCGCTTTTCTATCCATGCTGACAGTGGCCGAAGAAATCGCGGACGGCCGGCTGGTGCACGTGCCGATCCGGGGGTTGCACATCATGCGGGAGCTCAGTATCGTGCAGCGCCCGGCGCGCCATGTCAGCTTTCTGGTGGAGGCCCTGTTGCGCGAATTGCGGCGCGTAAACTGAACCCTCTGCATGAGGGTATGCAAGATCCGCATTACCTGCCTCACTCTCTCCGATGGTATCCTTTTTTACATAGTCCATTCGGAGGAGGAGCAGGACTTGGTCGAACTAGATGTCATCGCACCACACAGACCGGAACAAGTGCCTGTCAAATGGGGCAAGGTCATCGACCAGGATGCGTGTATCGGTTGCCACGCGTGTACGGTGGCCTGCAAGATGGAGCACCTGGTTCCGCTTAGCGTCAATCGCACGTATGTGAAACAGGTTGAGATCGGCATTTTTCCGGAGGTCAGCCGGCAGTTTCAGATCACCCGCTGCAATCAGTGCGAAAAGCCGCCCTGCGTGGAGATCTGCCCGGTCACGGCGATGTTTCGCCGGTCCGACGGCATTGTCGATTTTGACAGGGATGTCTGCATCGGCTGCAAGGCGTGCATGGCCGCGTGTCCTTACGACGCCATCTACATCAGCCCGGAATCGAACAGCGCGGAGAAGTGCAATTTCTGCGCGCACCGCATTGACCAGGGACTGGAACCGGCGTGCGTCATCGTGTGCCCCGTTGAGGCGATCGTCGTCGGCAATCTGAATGATAACGGGAGTGAGGTCGTACAGCTCATCGCCCGCGAGAAACCGACCGTACGCAAGCCGGAGAAAGGCACGGACCCGAAGCTCTACTACATCGGCGCGAGCGATTACACGCTCGATCCCGGCAAGGCGGCCTACGAAAGCATGCACATGTACGCCGACCAGAAAGAAGGCTATCCGGTCGACGGCAGGGCGAAAAGCTCGCTGCACAGCGTCGCGGCGGCGAGACTGGCCTACGATGTGCCGCACCGTTCGCCGTGGCATTGGGAGGTGTCCCTGTACACCTGGACGAAATCCATCGCCGCAGGGGTATTTCTCCTGTTTTCACTGCTCGTCTTTTCCGGCCAACAACTGACGGCGGGCTGGGATATCGCCTCAGCGGTCGTCGGCGGAGTTTTCCTCGGTCTCACGGGCCTCCTCCTCATCTACGATCTGGAACACCCCGCGCGTTTTCTTCGCATCTTCACCCGCCCGCAGTGGAAGTCGTGGCTTGTGCGCGGGTCTTTCATCATCGCGGGTTACAGCGTCATCCTGCTCGCGCAGTTTCTCATGGGCGTGACGGGCGCCGTGGGCGGAGGTCTGATTCTGGCGGCGCCGGGCGTCGTGCTCGCGGCGTTCACCGCAATGTACACGGCGTTTTTGTTCGCCCAGGCAAAGGGGCGCGATCTGTGGCAGAATCCGGCCCTGCCGCTGCACCTGCTCGCGCAGGCCACGCTCGCCGGCGCCGCGGTCTACTCGCTGCTCGGCCTGTTCCTGCCGCTTTCCGCGGGCGCGCTGCTGATCGTGCACATCGCCCTGATCACGTCGCTTGCCGTGCACGCCGCGCTGATTGTCAGCGAACTGGCCATCCCCCATCCGATCGCCGACGCAAAACGTGCGGCTCACCAGATGACCGTCGGCAAATACCGCGGCTACTACTGGGCGGGACTCGTGGCGGGCGCGCTTGTGCCACTGGCGCTGTGCGTGTTTGTCGGCGTGCCGGCGCTGCCGCTTGCCGCATCCGTGCTCGCGCTTGCCGGCCTGCTCGCATATGAGCACGCGTTTGTGCAGGCCGGCCAGTCCGTCCCGCTCAGTTGACTTGTCAAGTTGTGCGACGGGGCAGACTGCTGGTTTGCCGGACCGCCGCCGCCCCTCTGCCCGGCGAGTTTAGCGCCATGGGCAAGGTTCGCTGGGACGCCAGTATCCCTTTGCCCGGCGAGTTTAGCGCCTTGGGCAAGGTTCGCTGGGACGCCAGTATCCCTTTGCTCGTCGCGAGTTTAGCGATAGCGGTGTCCGAGCAGGAGCAAAGGGATACTGGCGCTTGGCAGAAGACGATGCTTGGCAGAAGACGACGCTTGGCAGAAGACATTTTCAGCATAGACATCCCGGATTGGAGGGAGCATGATGAGCGTTCGTGAACAGCAGCTTGCGGCGATTGAAGGTTTCAACGGACTGAAATCCCATCCTGATCCCGCAAAGTGGGATGAT
>JAJZZT010000282.1 GCA_021797415.1 Bacillota bacterium | reverse complement strand
CACCACGTTGGCGCGACGGTTGACTGACAATGTGCTCTCATCTCCTTTCTGTCAGCGGATACCAGATGCCTGGAAACCGACGGAGAGGACCCGCGGCACTCCGCCTGTTTAGTTGGCGGTGTTCGCACACGTTCTTAAAGTTCGATGATGCGGCCCGTGTTCCACGATTCGATCGCGGCTTCAATCACCCGTTGCGCCCGCAGGGCGTCCTCTCCGGAACCGTCGATCTGATCCCAGGGAGTGTGGGCAGTCAGTTGGTCAATCCACGAGGAAATCCTGCTCTTGAATGTTTCATTGAACGAACGCATCCCGCCGAGGTAATCAAACGTCTCGGTCTCGATGCTGTGGCGCGCATAAAAGGCGAGCCGTTCGCACGCATCCGTGAGCACAAACCGCCCTTTCGAACCCACCACCTCGCACTGTTCGAGACCGTACCCCGCGCCGGCGTCGTAGCTGCCGACGAGATTCCCGATCATGCCGTTTTTGAAATGCAGCAGGACCTGGGCGTTGGACCAGATCGTCCGCCCTTCCCCCTTCATCATGAAGGCAGCCACGCGGTCGATGTCGCCGGCGAAGTACCGGATGACGTCAAAAGAGTGAGGGTGCAGCGCGCGCAGGTGAAACCAGGGGGACGTCTCCGCCTGGTTGTTGATCCACATCCGCATGTTGATCATGTGCAACTGGCCGAGGCGGCCCGACTGGACCCATTCTTTCGCGCGCTTTGCGGCCGGCGTAAAGCGGTGATTCAGATTCACCGCAAAGGGGATTCTCCCCTCGCGCGCGGTCTGTACCATCCGCTCGGCTTCTTCCAGCTTGTTTGAAATCGGTTTCTCGGCGAGCACAGGGATGCCCGCCGCCAGCAACTCCATCGTCGGGGCAAAGTGCTCCCCGCCGTTCTCCTCGCCTTTGGTCGCCACGCTGCAGGCGTCCAGGCGCAGGCCGCTGTCCAGCATGTCCCGTACGCTGTAAAACGCCTGACAGCCGTATTTCTCCGCAGCCTGGTCCGCCTTGGCGCGAATCGCATCGCACACGGCCACAAGCGTGGTCCCTGGATGCTCGTGATAAACACGGGCGTGAATGTTTCCAATATTGCCGACTCCCACTACGGCGACCTGAAGTGACACAGGATTCCCTCCCCTGAGGTATAAATGGCCCGCCACGCAGGCCAACTCACCTCATCACGTGTCGGACCTGAGCCTCCGGCCCGTCCTCCCGCCATCATACACCGTCCGGATGGGACCGTCATGGCCAATGCGGCCAATCCCCTGTCCGATCGCGCCAAGGCTGTTGACGGGAGACCGGTTCCCATCGGGAGATCAAACCAGGGGGCATGGGATAAACAAAATCGGGGACTTCGGATAAACAAAATTTTGGCAGGCGCACTGCGTCTCTTTGGGCTAGTTCAGCGTTTTTCGTCCGTGACGAGCGTGCCGTAGCGACCGCGAAAATACAGGAGCGGCTCTCCTTCGTCCGCCTGCAGGTCGATCACTTCCCCGACAAACAGCGTGTGGTCCCCGCCGTCGTAGACGGCCCAGCGGCGGCAAGCGATGCGCGCAAGGCTGTGTTCAAGAACAGGGATGTCCGCCAGGCGGTTGTATGTAACGCTTTCGCCGACGCGCTCGTCCGGGCGGCCGGCAAAATGATTCGAAACTTCCGACTGTCCGCTGTCCAGGAAACTGATGCCGAATCGGCCGGTCGCATGCAGGTATCCGTGCATGGCAGCCGTTTTCGCCACAGACACCAGGACGAGCGGCGGATCCAGCGACACGGATGTGAAAGCGTTGGCCGTCATGGCGTGTACGTTTCTATCTTCCTTGTCCGTCGTCACCACGGTGATTCCTGTCGCAAAGCGTCCCATGACGGCTCTGAACAATTGACTGTCCACCATATCGATCCGTCCTCTCCCGCATCATCTGTCTTGAAAATGGTCTTGTGCTAGCCGCCAGTATCCCTTTGCTCCTGCTCGGACACCGCTGTCGCTAAACTCGCGACGAGCAAAGGGATACTGGCGGCCCAGCAAACCTTGCCGATGTCGCTAAACTCGCGAGGAGCAAAGGGGATGACGACGCCTCAGCGAACTTTGTCCACGGCGCGGAACTCGCCGGGCAATCCATTTTCGTCCTACAGCAGGTGGTGCGCCTCGGCGATGCGCGTCAATCCTTCCCGCAAGACGGTGCGCGGGCAACCAAAGTTCAGCCGGGCGAATCCGCTGCCTCCGGGTCCGAACGACGGCCCGTCATTCAGGCCCACCCGCGCGTCTGTCCGCAAAAAGGCCGCCAGTCGCTCGACCGTCATGCCCCAGGCGGAAAAGTCGAGCCAGGCGAGATAGGTGGCTTCCGGGCGCACCATGCGCACGCCGGGCAGCCGCTCGCGCAGGAATTGCTCGATCTCCGCCACATTCCCCTCAAGATACGGCAACAACTGGTCAAGCCACTCCGCGCCGTGCCGGTATGCGGCGATCAGCGCGGCCACGCCGAAGACGTTCGCCTCGTGCAACGAGGATTGCGCGACCGCCCGCGTGAACTGCCGCCGCTTGGCCTCGTCGGCGATGATCACGTTTGCGGTCGTGAGTCCGGGCACGTTGAACGTCTTGCTCGGCGCCACACAGGTGAAGGACCGGGCGGCAAACTCCGGAGAGATCGCGGCAAACGGCGTATGGGAATGCCCGAACAGCGTCAGGTCGCAGTGAATCTCATCCGACGCCACCAGTGTTCCGTGACGCAGGCACAGTTCACCAAAGCGGGTCAGTTCATCCCGCGTCCACACCCGGCCCACCGGGTTGTGCGGATTGCACAGGACCGCCAGCTTGACACTGTCGAGCTGGCGGTCCAGCGCGTCAAAGTCCATTCCGTACCTGCCGTCTGAATCGCGCACAAGCTCGTTGTATACGATCTCCCGCCCCTCAGCCTGCACCACCCGCATAAATGGCGGATAAACGGGCGGTTGGATCAGCACCCTTTCCCCGGGATCGGTGAATGCGCGAACGATGAGGTGGAGCGCCGGCACGACGCCCGGGCTGTTTGCCACGGATTCCGGTTGTACGGCGAACCCGTGGCGCCGCGCGAACCAGTCGGCGACCGCCTCATAAAATTCATCCGTACGCTCGACATACCCGAATACGCCGTGGCGCGCCCGCTCCACCAACGCCTCCACGACGGGCGCCGGCGAGACAAAGTCCATATCGGCCACCCACAGCGGCAACACAGCGGCAGAACCGAACCGCTTCGCCCTGCCATCCCATTTTTGCGAATCAGTGCCGACCCGATCGATCACGGCGTCAAAATCGTATCGCAAACCAATCCCCCCAGAGAAGCGGACTTTATCCCATGTCCCAGAGAACTTTTCCCATGTCCCCAGGCCGCTCACAGAGACGGCCCCGTTGACTCAGGGTCCAACGCTGGCATGGGCCGGCTTGTGGCAAACCAGAAGATACTGCTCCGCATTCAGTTGCACGGACTCCACCCGCTCAAACCCGATGTTCTCGACGGCCGACAGCAACTGCCGGCGTTCCAGGCGCACCGACTCAGGCGGACCGGAGCTGGCGGGCATTTTCTCCCATTCCGCGAGTCCGATGATGCCCCCCGGTTCCGTGATGCGGGCAAGTTCCGCCAAGGCTTTGGACAGATCGCTCACCTCGTGCAGGACAAAGCTGCAGAGTGTTCGCAAAACCGATGCGTCCGGCAGCGGTACGGCGCATGCATCGCCCTCCAAAAACGCAAACTGCCTGGACAGTCCGGCTGTTTCCACTCTTTCGCGCAAACGTTCAAGCATGCGCGGCTCGACGTCGACCGCGTACACCGGCGCACCCGTCCGCAAGGCGGCGGGGAGCGCGAAGTAACCGGGTCCTACACCAACGTCCGCAAACACCATACCGCCGCCCAAGGCAAGCGCGTCGAGCACTCGGTCTGCCGGCAGCATGGCCTGTCTCTGTTCGGAGAGCAGCCGCTCGGCATGATCCGGATTGAATCGGTGCGCCATCATTACTCCCGCCTTTCCTGTAGCATCCCATTGCACTATGCGATCG
>JAJZZT010000004.1 GCA_021797415.1 Bacillota bacterium | reverse complement strand
CGCCCATCACTGGCTGATCTATCACGGCAGACTGGTGTGCACGGCGCGCGCTCCCAAATGCCAGGAATGCCCGCTCGCTCCCCATTGCCGCTACTTCAAGCGCATACAGCCTGCCAGCTCGGGCATATTGAAAGGAAGTGGATCCAACAGGAAGCGTTCGGGGGTGTGAACGGAATGCAGTGGGGAAAGCTGCTGCGTGCCTTGACCGTGGACGATTCCGTTCTCAGTGAACAGTTCGTGCTGACTCCGGAGCGCGAGGATGAACAGTCGTCTGGCAACCAGGAGTCTGGCGACCAGTCGTCCCGCTCCCGGCGCGGCAAAAGCGGCGGCGGCCGACAAAGTGGCGGTCCCTCGCAGGGCGGCCAGCAAAGTGGCGGGACGGGCGGCGCGAGAAGCGCGAACGGCGATGCGAGTGCGTCCGCCGCCGCAGGTGGACAGGAGCGGCAAAGCGCGGTGCAAAGAGGCGCGGGCCGCCTGCGCGTGTATGCCGTGCTGGGCCGCTATGGCGAGCATTACCCGAAGCAGGCCGATAGGTCGGAGCAGCGGAGTACAGAGTCTGGCCCGGATGTCAACATCGTGCACGGACAGCATTGGGTGACGCCGCCGAATTTTGCGGAATGGCGCGCGCGCGCCGCCATGCGCTCGACCGGCGGTGGCGCCGCGCGGGAGGTTCCCCGATATGTGCAGCGCGACCTGCGCGCCAACCGGCAGACACTCGCGCGCATCTTCCATCTCCCCACAAACCAGGATCTTGTGCTGCGGCCATTTCAGGCCGGGGGGCAGCGGTCAGTCGCCGCGCTGGCCGCCTTCATCGACGGACTGGCGGACAAGACGATCATCAATAATGGCATTTTGCAGCCGCTCATGCTGTTGTCCTCGCTCCATCCCGGCACATTGGAGCGGCAATTGATCGAATGGGTGAGAGACGCTCTGCTGCCGGGCAATCAGGTGAGCGAGTGCGCGAAATGGGAGGAGGTTGTCGACAATATTCTGGCTGGCAGCACGGTGGTCTTCCTGGAAGGCGTTCCGGTCGCGCTGTCCGTGGAGACCAAGGGATGGGAGCACCGCCAGGTGTCGGCGGCCACCACCGAATCGGTGGTGCGCGGTCCGCATGACGCGTTTACGGAGAGCTTTCGCGCCAACACGGGTCTTGTGCGGGCCAGGCTGCGTTCGGAGAAGCTGGTCACGGAAATCATGCAGGTGGGCGATCTCGCCACGACCGATGTCGCGATCATGTACATCACGAACATCGCCAATCCGGCCCTCATTCGCGAGATGAAGCGGCGCATCCGGTTGATCAGCGTTGATTATGTGCCGGACAGCGGGCTGCTGGAACAGTTCATCGAGGATGATCCGATCGGGGTCATCCCCAAGCTGCTCTCAACCGAACGGCCCGACCGCGTCGCATACGCGCTGAGTGAGGGCCAGGTTGCCGTCTTCGTCGGCCACAGCCCGTTCGTCCTGCTGGCGCCGACTGTCGTCTGGTCTCTGCTGCACACGTCGGAGGACGCCTACCTGCGCTGGCCGTTCGGCACGTTCATCCGCACTATCCGCTTGCTGTCGCTGTTCGTCGCGCTGCTTTTGCCCGCGCTCTACATTGCGGTGACCAATTATCACCCGGAAATGATCCCAACCGACCTGATGCTCGCCGTGGCGTCGTCCCGCGAGCGCGTGCCATTTCCTGTCGTGGTCGAAGTCCTGATCATGGAGTTCTCGATCGAGCTCATCCGCGAGGCCGGCATCCGCATACCGACCGTCATCGGCCCGACCATCGGCATCGTCGGCGCTCTCATCCTCGGCCAGGCGGCCGTCGCCGCCGGCATCATCAGCCCGCTGCTCATCATTGTCGTGGCCGTCACCGCCCTGGGGTCGTTTACGCTGCCGAACTACAATCTTTCCTTCTCGGTCCGCGTCCTGCGCTTCATGTTCATCGTCGTCGCGGCGGTTCTCGGATTTTACGGCATTGTCCTCGGGCTGATGGTGCTGCTCATGCACGTCGCCACGCTGCGCAGTTTCGGGGTCCCGGTGCTCGCTCCGCTGGCGCCGCGGCGCAAGTCTTCGCCGGATGTCCTGTGGCGCGGCCGCGTGTATGAAATGGAGGAGATGCCCCTGCCCTACTGGCCGCTGCGGCGCAAGCGACAGGATACGGTGACGCGCAGTTGGAGCGCCGTCGCGTCCGCGCTGCGGGATTCCGGCGAGCGGCGGCGCACTTCCCGCTCCTCCGCCGACAGAAATGGCGGCAAAGACCGATCGAAGGCATGAGCGGGGGGTGGTCGCCACAGCGGGCAACGGGGGGAGGCGACCGGGCTGTGCCCGGACCGACGGCATAAGGGGGCGCGGGAATGGCGAGTGAGAATAAACGTCAATTGCGCACGGGCCGGGTGGGTGTGGCCGAACTGACCGCACTGCTCACGATCTACACGGCAACGGACGTATTTCTCAGCTATCCTGCCCGCGTTGCGGCGGAGACCGCCACATCCGCCTGGATGATCCCGCTTGTTTCCGGCGCCATCGTGCTGGCGGCCTTTTTGATCATGCACGCTTGCATGCGGGGCTTTCCTGACCACGACATCCTGCAACTGGCCGACCGCTTTCTGACGCCTTACGTCGCCGTGCCCCTAGCGCTTTTGCTCGTGGCCTTCCTGTTTTTGCAGACCGCTCTCACCATGCGGGAATTCACCGAGACGGTCGTGACCACCGTGCTGCCCACCACCCCCGCCGTCCTGGTTGCGCTGACCTTCCTGCTTGTCGCGCTGTATTACGCGCACAAAGGGTTGGAAGGACTTACGCGCGTGGCCATTCTGCTCGCGGCCGTCTTCGCGGTCGGGATCGCGGCGCTCTTGCTGTTGCCCATGACGTGGTTCGATTCGCGGCTGCTCCTTCCCCTGGCGGGCCGCGGCGTCGCATCCACCCTGTATTACGGCGCCGTCAACAGCAGCATGTTCCTGAATGTGCTGATGCTCGCCGTGACTTACAAGTCCGTGCGCAACCAGGAGCATTTTCTGCGCGCGGGCACGGTCAGCATCATTGTTACGGCGGTGTTGATGAGCCTGGTGGTCGTGGTCTATCTGGGGACATTCGGCTCCGCTCCGACAGGGCGCACGCCATTTCCTCTCTACCAGTTGGCGCGGCTGATTTATGTCGGCCGTTTTATCCAGCGTTTGGAGGCTGTGTTTGTGTTTCTGTGGGTGGCCGCGGCCGTGCTGAAAATGGGGTGCGGGCTATGGTTCACAGCCTATCTGTACGCTGCGGCGTTCCGTATGCCGGTCTATCGGCCGCTGCTCTACGCCATCGCGCTGTCGCTTTTCATCATCTCGTTTCTGCCGCCTGATCTCGTGACTGTCCAGACACTCTCGGCCCGGTACGTGGAGCGGTTCGGCTGGATTGTCACGGTGGCCGTTCCCGTCGCGATTGTCGCGGCGGCGTACAGCATTGACCGCGTGAAGCAGGCGCGCGCAAAACGGGGTTCCCGCGACGCCGGGGGGGTACAGGAGTGAGCTTTCTGCAGTTTATGGTCTCCATGGTGATTCCGCTGGCGGTCATCGTGTATACGTTCAATTTCACCCTATGGCTGTGGCGGCGCAGAGACTATCTGGCTGCTGTCGGCGCGGGATCGCTCACCGCGCTGGCCGGGACCGGGGCGGTGACCTATCTTGTGGTGAAGCTGTTTTTCAACAGTTGACTGATCGTTGCAAATGAATAGCCCCTCGCGCTCAGTTCTTTCAGGACGATGCGCAAAGCGGCGACGGTCTGGGCGCGTTTTCCGCCGCCATCGTGGAAGATGACGATATCGCCGGGATGGATGTGGTCGATCACCGTATGGGCGATTTTCCGCACGCCGGGAGACTGCCAGTCTTTTGTGTCGACATCCCACGTCCACATGACCATCAGGTGTTTGCTCTGGCGCACCGTGCGCAGCAACTGGTCGTCCACCCGTCCGCCCGGCGGACGGAAGAGAGAGGGGCGCTGCCCGGTGAGCGCGAGAATCTCGCGGTCGCACTCGCGGATCTCGCGTTCTGTCACACGCTGTTTTTGTTCGTGG
>JAJZZT010000075.1 GCA_021797415.1 Bacillota bacterium | reverse complement strand
ATTCTTCGGCGCGCGGCAAGCAGCAGCAGCAGAGTCAAGAGAACGGACACGCCCGTCAGCATCGCTCCTGTCGCAAGCAATGTGACGGCGGCGAGTGGATAGAACCACACGCCCGCATGACTGACAATTCCGAACACCGTGACAAACGGCGCGCCAAGGAGAGGAGCGATCCACCAGAATTGGATATAGCCATACACGCGTTCCAGCAGGATGACCCTGCCCGGCAGTGGAGATGCGAGCAGCGCTTCCACGTCCGCGAGGATGATGCGGTTGTACAGGGAGACAATCTGCAGGTAGAGCAGAAACGCGCCAGCCAGTACGGACACAAACGCCGCATAACTGTCCAGAAAGATCTGTCCGGCTCCGCTCATGGCCAGCACCGGGCCCACGCTCATGCCGACCAGCCCAAAACCCATGAAAAGAAACGCGACAGCCAGTGTCACGATGCGCGTCGGTCCCCATTTGATCGCGCGTTTGGCCATCAACCGGCTCCACTTGTACAAACGGCGCGCTTTCCCCACATCTCCGGCCAATGTCACGGCGCAGGCTCCCCTTTCTCCGCCTCCGAATCGGTGAGCCGCAGGAACAGTTCCTCCAGGCTGGCATCGGCATCATAGCGTTCGCGCAATTCTGCCAGCGTGCCGTCCGCGATGATCGTTCCGTGATCCATGATGCCGACGCGATGACACATCAGTTCGGCGATCGGCAACTGGTGCGTCGAAATCAGCACGGCCACTCCCTTGTCGCACAATTCCCGCAATACGTCGCGCAACCGCTTGGCCGCCTTCGGATCCAGCCCCACGGTCGGCTCGTCGAGCAGGAGGACCTGCGGATTGTGGATGAGCTGCCCGATCAGGGAAATCTTCTGCTTCATGCCGTGCGAATACGATCCCACAAGCTCATCCTGCGCCGCCGTGAGTTCAAACTGCTCCAGATAACGCTCCGTCTGCACAGCCGCGTCCTGGGCCGGAACATCGTACAGTTCCGTCATGAATTGAATGTATTCCCGACCGGTCAATTTTTCATAGACCAGCGGGCGGTCCGGAACATAGCCGATCAACTGTTTTGCCTTTTGCGGGTCCTTGTGAAGATCCACCCCGCCCACCTCGACGCGTCCCGCCGTCGGCGTGAGCAGACCCGCCAGCATGCGGATCGTGGTGGTCTTGCCCGCGCCGTTTGGACCGAGAAATCCGAACAATTCCCCTGTCCTGACGGTGAATGACACATCCTTTACGGCCACCTTAATGCGATTAAACTCCTTGCGCAATTGGCGCGCGGTGAGCATTACAGACCTACCTCCCGGCCCGCGGTCGATCTTTGCGACATCTGCCGCCGTCCACGGGAAAAATAATACACCAGCCCAAGCACCGTCAAGGCTGCAAAACTGTACTTGAACCAGATCGGGGCATCGCTTGGCGTCAGGAATCCCTCAATCGTGCCCGCCACCACCAGCATCGCCGCGACGCCCATCAACAGGCGCGCCGCCAGTACAGCCGCGCGCTGCAGACTCTGCCAGCGCCCCATCCGGCCCGGAACCAGGAAACGGTAGCCGGTCATCATCCCCGCGGCCCCGGCGATATTGATGGCCGTCAGTTCGATGCAGCCGTGCGGCAGAATCAGAGACCAGAACACAAGCGAACGGCCCGCGCGGAGAAACAGGGCGGCCAGTGCGCCGAGGATCAGTCCGTTTTGGTAGAGCACATACAACGTGAAGATGCCAAAGCTGAATGCGCCAAGAAAGGCCATGATGGCCACCTCGATATTGTGCGTCATGATCAGGCTGGAGATCACGGGAGCCACCACCGCGTGGGGTCCTGTCCGGGCAGGATCGAACTGCTGCACAAAAGAACTGGGAAATATCCAGTAGAGGTTCTGCGGCGCCGCGAGCACGACAAGAAATCCCGCGCAGGCGGAAAGCAGCGTGACAAGCCAGGCCAGGCCGAAAAACGGTCGCGCGTCGCGCACCGCATCGGCGAATCCGCGGCCAAAAAAGCCGCCGACCGCCTTCCAGTCGCCAGTCTGACTGCCGTAGATATACAGGTGCGCACGGCCGACCAGACCGTTCAGATAGCGCGTCACCTCGGCGTCAGGAAAGTAGGTGCGTGCGGCCGAAAGATGTCCCGCCGCCTCGCGGTAGCGCCTTGCAAGCGAACGCAGGCCGCCGTCCGGCGCCACACGCCGCCGCCCGGCGCCGGAACGCCCGGCCTTCGCCAGTTGGCGCTCAAGCTCATCCCATGCATCCCCGTAGCGCCGCAATAGTTCGTCCGGCGTCACAGACAACCACCTCCTGCCTCTTGCGCTCCGGTCAGTCGATGACGCTGTGAATTGCGACATCCCCGGAATGAACGATGGTGAGATTCAGCGTGACGGACAGATCGATGTCGACAGACCCGCCGCTCTGGTCACTGAGTACACGCACGAGTGGCCGGGACGGCACCGCCTCGCGCAGCCCGACGACCACCGCCACCCGCCCGTCGCTCAACAGCACCTGAGAGCCCACGGGATACATCGACACCTTGCGGCTGAACAGCGACACAATCTCCAGATCAAACAAATTGCCGACCGAACTGAACAGGTACTCCATGACATCGGCCGGCGACACCCCCGGTCTGTACGGGCGATGCATCACCATCGCGTCGTACACATCGGCGACGGCGAGAATCTTGCCGAACAGGTGAATCTCATCGTCCCGCAGTCTGCGCGGATACCCGCTGCCATTCAGGCGTTCGTGATGCTGGAACGCGCAATGCGCGATCTGATAAGACAACTCCGGCTGGCGCACAAGCATATCGTGCCCGTACGCCGCGTGCTTTTGCACCTGCTCATACTCTTCCGCCGACAACCTGTCCGGCTTGTTCAACACATTGCTGGGAACCCACAGTTTCCCGATATCGTGAAGCAGCGCCCCCACGCCGAGATCCAGCAGCATGCTGTCGGGCAGCCCGAGACCCGCGCCGATGGCGAGTGCGTAAATCGCAACGTTGACCGAGTGGACATACGTGGCATTGTCGTATCCGGCGAGGATGGACAGATCTTCTTGTATGCAGGTGGTGAACCGTATCGTGGTCATCAGTGTCCGCATCTGGTCGCTGAGCGACCGTGCAAAGTTGCGGCTGAACACCACCCGTTCGAAGGAGGCCGCCCTGGCGATGCGCCTCCATTCCTCCGCAAGCATCCGCTGCAGTTCGTATCGCTGCTCATCCGCGATCACCTGCGGCACCTCGATGCCGTCAAACGCCTGGTCTTCTATGTATACCGATGAGAAATAGTATTTCAGTCGGGCGATATACGCTTCCTTCAATTCCACGCCACGGCGCAGCAGTATCCGCCCGCGCGCGTCGTAAATAGACCTGCCCAGTTTCATGCCCGGCCGGAGCAATGCGGTGGCAATCTGTCGCGGCACTCCGGGACCATCTCCTCTCCGGCTGCACAACGCTCAATGATGTCAAAGCCCCGTCACGAAACCAAACCTGCCAGATTCTCGGCAAACGGCGGTCTCACAATCCCATCCTCCACATATGTAGTTTTACGCCGAATAGACCGACGCCGTGAATTCACCATCCAACCGGTAATTTGCCACAGCGAACCAATTATATCATGAAACTCGCACATTCTGTCTCAAGAGCGCGAAAACTGGCGAAAAAAGTCGAATCTTCGCAGGAGCCCCATGAATGGCCTTCCGGTCGGCCAACAGGCACAAAAAATTTTTATTCGGGCGACAAGCGCGCGACAACCGGCACCAGCGGCGCTATGATGTCTTTGCGCGCGCGACCGCCAAGCGCCATCCCGCGTACAACAGTTCCCGCCGCTTTTCCTCAAGCTCCGGCGCAAATGACCGCACGGCCGGCATGTGCTTTATCAGTTCTTCCTTTCCCGACCAGAAACCGACGGCGAGACCGGCGAGTTGCGCCGCGCCACGCACGGTCGCTTCCGCCATCTCCAGCCGCTCGACGACAGATCCCAGGATATCGGCCTGAAACTGCATGAGAAAATCGTTTGCGGACGCTCCTCCGTCCACGCGCAGACGCGCGAGCGGGTATCCCGTCTCCCGCGCCATCAGG
>JAJZZT010000518.1 GCA_021797415.1 Bacillota bacterium | reverse complement strand
GTGCCCGCCTTTCTTGCCGTGACGGGCGACGACCGCCGTCGCGATGTTGAAGGTGAACACGACAGGCGCGAGCGCCTGGAAGAACAGCCCGATGCGCGTCAATTCATGCGACGCGACAAGCGGCGCAAGGCCGATCAGCACCACGCCGAGTTCCGCGATAAAAAGTTGCGCCCAGCCGATCGCCGGCCAGGGAGGGCGCATATTGGCAAACAGCGTCAGCACCGCGTACGTCATGCCGTAGATCAGAATCGTGAGCCAGCCGAACGGGTTCAGTTCACCGTGCACGGAGGAGAGAAGCGGCCACAGAGCGGGCACAGTCGCCATCGACACACCCAGAAACACTCCGATGGCGAAATTTGCAAACGCCGCTACGATGTACGCGCGGGGCAAGGAACCGGCGGCGGTCGCCCATGATGACCGCCCCGAATCAGACGGGACGGATGTGCTTTCTCCCTCCGGCATCGGCTTACGCCCCCTTCCGGGTGATGGCCACCTTCCAGTTGGAAGGGCCCTGCTCAAGGTAATTCCACGAGAATTCACCGGTACGTTCCGCTTCAAACTGATAGCGCAGCGGAACAGGATCGTGATCATTGCTGATGACCATGGTCAAACCTGGCGCAAGCGTCTCAAAAACAGCGAAGATCGCGGCATGTTTGAAGCGCGCCGGGTACTGCGTGACATCAAGAATGGCCGCATAACCGTCCAAACGGCACCCCTCCTTTGCCAAACAATTTGTCAGGACCATTATGGCGCGTACCTCTGCAAAATCGTGTGCGCATGATCACAAAAAAAAGGGTTCGAAAAACCCTACTCCGCCACGCTGGTCAGAAGTTGCTTCGAAATCCAGATCCCTTCCGCGTCAAAATCGATCTTCCCCTGCCTGCGCAGATCATTGAGCACGCGATTCACGGTCTCCCTCGTTGTGCCGATCATGCTTGCCAATTCGCGGTTGGTCACGCGAAAGGCCAGTGCGCGCCCGTCCTCCTTGACATCGCCGTAGCGCAGGGCGAGATGCACAAGCGTGTGCACCACCCGCTCACCGGCGTTCTGGAGTGTCACATCCTGCAATTTCTGCTGCAGTTCGAGGATCTTGCGACCCAGGACGCGCATCACCTTGAAGGCAATTTTCGGCTGGCGCGCCAGCAGCCGTTCAAAATCGCGGATGGCGACCGACGCGAGCACCGAGTCGTCCAGCGCCTGCGCGGTGCCGGGATACGGCGAATCATCAAAAAAACCGACGTGCGGAAACATGTCGCCGGTCTGCAGGAACGATACGATCTGCTCGCGCCCTTCTTCATCCACCTTGGTCACTTTCACCGCGCCGGAGCGCACAAAAAAAACGGCCGTCCGCTCATCGCCCTCATAGAATACATGACGGCTGCGCAACACGTGCTGCGTCTGCACAAGCCGGCCAAGATCATTCAGTTCGGCGTCATTCAGATCATTGAAAATCCCGATCTCCCGCAGCCATTCCATCTCTCGGACCCTCCGGTCAAACGCTGTGGAAAGCTCTGAGACATACTATATCACGTTCCTTGCGGACCGTCTCCATCAGGCGAACGGTCCGCAGACACGCCTTACCGCATCTGCTACAATTTGTGTATACGAGGTCGTTCAAAAAGGGGCCACAGGAAAAAGTCCTGAATTTTGTTTATCACATGTCCCTTGGGGCGGCGAGGGGGAGGAGTATTGACGGACGAAGAATTGCTGATCCGCATCCGTCTGGGCGACCGGGAAGCATTTGGCGAACTGTACGACAGACACGCACCCCGCGTGGTGGCGATCGCCCGCCGCTTGATCCGCGACAGACAGACAGTGGAGGAAATCGTCCAGGATGTATTTACCCGCGTCTGGAAGAATCCCGCCTTCCGGTCCGACCTCGGCAGCTTTGACCACTGGCTCGGCGTGGTCGCGCGCAGGATCACCATCGATCACGGGCGCAGGCACATGCGCCAGTTGCGGGTGGCGGATGCCGGCATCGCGGTCGCCGCGGCGCAAGGCGCCGACAGCCGTGTCGCGCGGCCTGTGGAGGACCGCCTGGATGAACGTCTGCTGCATGACGAGCTCGCGCGTTCCCTGCAGGCGCTGCGCAATGAAGAGCGCCTGGTTCTCCAACTGGCGTATTTTGAAGGGCGCACATTGTCCGAAATCGCGCGCGACCTGGCCATACCGCTCGGCACCGTGAAAACGCGGCTGCATCACGGACTGAAGCACCTGCAAAGCGCGATGGCCGAATGGCGACAGGAGGTGGGAGGATGAGCAAGCAATATGCGGTCGGATGCGATTCCCTTCCATCTTATCTTTTGGGGGAATTGTCCAGCAAGGAGACGGATCAGTTCTTGGCGCACCGTCTCAAGTGTCCGCGCTGCCAGGCGGAATTGAAGGAAATCGGACAGGCGCACCGGATTCTGCTGGAAGGCGAGGTCGATGCGGAGTGTGGGCAGATTGCCGCGGCTGCGCGCGAACGGACGCTGGCCGCTGCTTTCGCCGAACGCTCTCCGCAGGATGCCGTCGATCGCGCAGATGCGCCTGTGAACCCGGTCTCGCCAACCGGAGACAAAGGGCGCCCTCAGACCCAGATCGCGGACGCGCCGGAAGCAGCGCCGTCCTGGACATTCCCGCCCCGCCGCAGCTTGCATGCGCGATTCGCCCGGATACAAGTGCGCGCGATCGGCGCAACGATCGCCGCGCTCCTCATCGGACTGTTCATCGGCGCCCGTCTGGCGACACCGCCGGCGCCACCGCCCACGCTGACCATTCCGGCGGAGATCGTGCGACAAGCGTCCCTTGCCGCCACATCCGCCGCACCCGCGGCGCACGGCACCCTGACGCTGGTGCGGCGCGGCGCAATGCAGCAGATGATCGTATCCGTCGCAGGATTGCCGGCCGCGAGCGCAGACGGTTGCTACAGTGTATGGCTGGTGGACGGCCGTGTGCACCGCTTGTTCGGCGAGATCAATGTCAATGCGGCCGGAGAGGGTGTCCTGACGGCTGATCTCGGCAAAAACATCCCCTTTACGTATGTCGGCATCACCCGTGAACCGAGCAGAACAGACCGCACACCGCGCGGACCGCGGATCATGGGAACGCCGCTCCGACAACCCGCTCGCCTGTAAGCCGGAGACGGGCCAGGGGACATGTGATAAACCAAATTTCAGATCACCTGCACAGCGGACTTTATCACATGTCCCCCAGTTCCCGGCTCCACATCCAGCTTGTCAGTCCCACATAATTTCACGCGCATGATATCCAACCTCTATGCTCATATTATCCACATATTGAAAAATGATCCTGAATCGCCGACGACCCGCCGGCAGTTCAGGTTGCCTGCGAGAAGGTGCAAAGTGGAGCCCAAACCCCCCGCCCATCATGGCAAAACAAGAAATATCGGCATCGGCGTCACCGTCGTCGTGCTTGTCGCGATCCTGGTCTTGCTGTGGGAATTTCACGGCTTGATCTACCAGTATTTTGCCGGATGACCCTCACGCACCAGCGACAGTCTGCATGTTTTCCGGCTGGCGCCCTGCCCTGTGCCCGGCGAGTTTAGCGCCTTGGACAAGATTGACTGAGCCGTCGTCATGCCCTTTGCTCATCGCGGGTTCCGCGCCATAGGCAAGGTTCGCTGGGCCGCCAGTATCCCTTTGCTCGTCGCGAGTTTAGCGATAGCGGTGTCCGGGCAGGAGCCGGGGACATGGGATCCAGTCTTTGAAGGGCAGGCGATGCGGGTGGATCCCATGTCCCCGGGGGATACGGACGGCTAGCAGAATACATTTTCAGGACAGAAAGGATTGTCTGCCGTGCCGCCAACCAGGCACTTGCGCAAATACTCCATCCTGTTGTTTGCCGCAGTCCTGCTTGTGTCGGGCTGCGGCCAGGGCGTCTGGGTCATGGATCCGGTGGGACCCGTGGGACGCGTCGAGAAGCAGTTGATCGAACTCTCGATCGTGCTCGTGTTGATTGTGGTCATCCCCGTGATCGCGCTGCTCGCCTACATCGTCTACCGCTACAGGGACAGGCCGGGCAACAATGCGCCATACAGCCCCCACTGGTCGGACAATACGG
>JAJZZT010000055.1 GCA_021797415.1 Bacillota bacterium | reverse complement strand
ACAACAACATCCTTGCGACAATCCAGACATTGCAGCAACAGGCCTGATCGGCGGCAAAGGGGGTGGCCAACACTTGGTGAGAGTGACCCGGATGAACGGCGAGGTTTTCGTGTTAAATGCGTTGCTAATCGAACGGGTGGAGGCCACTCCCGACACTGTCGTCACGCTTCTGTCGGGCAAGAAGTTCGTGGTGCGGGAAACGGCGTCCGAACTGGTGGCTATGGTGACCGCATACTATCAGCGCGTCGGACTGTTGCCCGGACTGGCGGCGGCAGGACGGCAAGCGGGGGATAGCGATGAATCTTAAGAAGCGTTCCATGTTGATCACAGCCTCTGCCATCGTATTGACGACGGCGGCAATCGGCGCGTACAAGGCGTTCGGCAGTTCCGGCCAAGGGCGGCAACCCCCGACTCTTGCGCAGTTGCAAAAGTGGCAGTTCTCGCTGCCGCAGATGACGACCAACCTTCAGGGCAGCAGCATCATCCAGATCACCTTTACGTTGCAGGCGCCCGATGCGACGGTGCTCGCCGAGTTGCAGCAGAGTTCGGCCCAGATCCAGGACGCGGCGGTCGGGGTGCTCCACAGGTTGACGGGGTCCGAGGTGATGAGGCCAGACGGGCGCCAGGCGATCAAGCGGCTGCTCGCAAAGCGCGTTGATTCACTGCTGAGATCAGGGCGCATCACGACGGTGTACATCGATTCCATGATCGTTCAGTGATGTGCGCGGTTGATCGGGAGGTAAACGAATTTGGTCGATATTCTTTCCCAAGGCGAGATTGACGCGCTGCTCAGCGCACTGAGTTCAGGCGAACTGTCGGCGGAAGACGCGCGACGCAACGATGAGACCGAACGCTTGCGCGCCTACGATTTTCGCCGCGCCATGCGGTTTTCCAAAGACCACCTGCGTTCGATCTCGCGCATCTATGAACAGTACGCGCGGCTTATGGCCACCTACTTTGCCGTGCAGTTGCGCCTGCCGGCGCAGATTCAGGTGGAGTCTGTGACACAGTTGCCGTATGTGGAATTTGCGCGTTCGCTTCCGACGGAGACTGTCCTGCACCTGATCGATGTGAGGCCGTCGGGCGGCAAGTTTTTGTTCGAGGTGTCCCCCGAGGTGGCGTCCGCCCTGCTCGACCGGTTGCTCGGAGGCATGGGACAGGCCGATACGCTTCAACGCAAGCTGACAGACATCGACATCCAGGTGATGGAGCGCCTGTTTGCGCGCTCGTTGCCCTCTCTCTCGTCCGCGTGGAGCGGCGTTGCCGATATGCATTTTACCTATGATAGTCTGGAGATGAATTCGCAATTTATACAAATCGCGAATCAAACGGATGTCGTGCTTGTCGTATCACTGTCCGTGGCGATTGGAACGGGTTCGGGCATGATGAATGTCTGCATGCCGCACACCGTCCTTGAACCGATCATGCCGCGCCTGAGCAGCCGGTTTGTCCTGGCCGGACAGAACGACTCGCCCCAACAGCCGACCGACGAGCTTGTCCGGTACATGAATCAGGTCACCGTGACGCTAAAGGCGGAGATCGGCAGTGCGCGGGTGCGCTTTGACCAGTTGCTCGACCTGCAACCGGGCGATGTCATCGCGCTGGAACAGCCGATCGAAGATGATCTGTCCGTAAAAGTCGGCGAAAAGCTGACGTTTCGCGGTCGTCCAGGCACGCGGCGCGGCCATTATGCGGTGCGAATCACCCGGGCGGTGGGGGAAGGTGACGAGAATGGGCGATGAGCCGTTGAATCAGGACCAGATCGACGCACTCTTGCAAGCGAACCTGCCTGTGCAAAAAACGGGCGATTCGTCTCCGGTCGACCTGGACGCCGTGGGCGAGATCAGCAATATCGCTTTTGGAACGGCGGCCACCACATTGTCCGTCCTGCTGAACCAGCGGGTTCTCATCACAACGCCGATGGTCAGTCTGGTCGCGGCGGGCGATTCGGACACGGATTATCCTCCTCCTTACGTGGTGGCGGAGGTGGAGTACACGCAGGGGTTGAAAGGGGTCAATATCCTCGCGATCACGGCGCAAGACGCGGCCGTGATCGCCGACCTGATGTTAGGCGGCGACGGGAGTGCGCCGGCCGCTGAACTGACGGACCTTCATCTGAGCGCTGTCGCGGAGGCGATGAACCAGATGATGGGGTCGGCGGCCACGTCGCTGGCGACTATGCTGAAGCACCCTGTCAACATCTCTCCCCCTGCGGTGCGGATGATGGACGACAGCCACCTGTCAAGCAGCATTGTGCATCCGCCCGACACATCGACGGTCAAGGTTTCCTTTCAATTGAAAGTCGGCGACCTGATCGATTCGAGAATCATGCACATCGCCCCTCTCGGGTTTGTCGCGCAACTCGTGCGGCAGGTGAGGGTGGCGGGCGCGATAGAGCATGCACCGGTTTCGGCCTCGCCCCCGGAATCGACCGGGAAGGCGGCGCAGACGGGCACGCGCGGCGCCTTCCCGCGGGCGCCGGACGGCGTGCGCGAGCAGCCCGCAGGGGGAGATGAGGGCGGCGGCGTTCTTTCGGAGGCGGAAGAACGGGAATTGGAGAAAACCGGAGCGATATCCAGGCGTACAGGGGGCGGCATGCCGCAGGATGACGGGCATTTTCACGTGGAGTCGGCGCAGTTCTCGGATTTTGAGGAGCAGTCGCCGGTTCCGGCGGGCCGCAATCTCGATTTGTTGCTCGACATTTCCCTGGGCGTGACGGTGGAACTGGGGCGGACGCGGAAATTGATCCGCGACATTCTCGACCTGGCGAAAGGGTCGGTTGTGGAACTGGATACGGTGGCGGGCGAACCTGTGGACATTCTCGTCAACGAGAAATTGATCGCGCGCGGCGAAGTCGTGGTCATTGACGAAAACTTCGGCGTGCGCGTGACCGACATCGTCAGTCCCGCCGAGCGTCTGCGGAAATTGCGGTGACGAGAAGAGAAAAGGGAAGGGTTGGTCAGGGTGGCAAAGCGTATTTTGATCGTGGACGACGCGGCTTTCATGCGGATGATGATCCGCGAGATTCTCAGCAAGAACGGATACGAGATTGTGGGAGCAGCCGCAGACGGCGCCCAGGCGGTCCAGAAGTACAGGGAAACCAAGCCCGATCTCGTCACGATGGACATCACGATGCCGGAGATGGACGGCATCCAGGCGCTCAAGGAGATTCGCCAGTTTGATTCGTCAGCCGTGGTGATCATGTGCTCGGCGATGGGGCAGCAGGCCATGGTGATCGACGCGATTCAGGCGGGCGCGCGCGATTTTATCGTCAAGCCGTTCCAGGCGGACCGAGTCGTCGAAGCCATTCGCAAGTGTGTGGGCTGACAAGCTGTGATCGCCTGGTGGACGGAGATCAAGCTGCTGCTCAGCCTGCTGCTCGTTGTGCTGATCGCCTATGCGACGATCCGCATCCTTGGCCGCCGCCCTGCTCTCTCGGCCAGAACGGGTCCCCTGCAAAACGTGGCCGTGCTGCCGCTCGCCCCCGGCAAGACGCTGCAGGTCGTCGTGCTGGACGAGCGCATCGTGCTGGTGCTGGGAATCGCGGCCAACGTGGAATGCGTGGCGCGGTTTGACGACCCTGACCTGGCGGAAAAACTCCTGTCGGGAGCAGGTGTCCCACCGGTGTTCTTCCCGCGCTTTTTGTCGCGCTGGCGGCAAAAGAAAGGGTGGTTTCCAGAGCAGAGCGCGTTTGTAGACATCCTGCGCGATCGCCTTGGGGGCGGCGGAGTGCACAGGAGCGGAACGGAAAATGCGCCGGAAACGCCGGATGACCGGTCTGCCCGGAGACCGCGCGGCGTTTCGGAAGGTGAGGACGAATGAGAGCGAGCGCCAAGATGCGTCTGACCGCCGGCGCGGCGGCTGCGGCGTGGTTATGGTGGGCGGCGCCCTGCAGCGCGGCCGTGACATTTACCGCGCCTGGCCTGTCGCTGTCGCTGGGTGGTGCGGGTTCCTCCGGCACGGCGGGGGCGATTCAGATTATCCTGCTGCTCACGGTCCTCAGTTTCGCCCCGGCCATTCTCATCATGATGACGGCTTTCACGCGGATCATCGTGGTGCTTTCGTTCGTCCGCAGTG
>JAJZZT010000544.1 GCA_021797415.1 Bacillota bacterium | reverse complement strand
ACGCTCCATGTGCAATTCGAGAAGCTTCTGTTGCAATGCGCGCAACATCTCCGTGTCGCCCCGTGCCAATGCATGTTTCATGTGTGCGGACAAACGGTCCATCTCCTGTTCTGCGGCATAACTTCTGAGGCAGCGGATGCAGTCGTTCACCACCTCGGGCGCGACGGGCGCGGCGACAACCGCACGGTTCGCCTGCGCCGCATCCCCGTGGAGCAAGCCTACTGCGAACGAAACGACCGTGGCATCATCCAGGCTGCTTAGAAACATCACAGGATCGGCCGCGTCGTGATCCTCATAGAATCTGTACAAATAGGCCTGCATCGCACTGTGAACCGGCACGGAAAATTCCGCCGGGTACTCCTCCTGCACCTGCCGGGCCACGCGCGCGTCCGTCAACATGCAGGCCAGCAATTGACGTTCCGCGGCGTGGTGCGCCCGGGGGATGCCTTCGCCTCCATCGGGAATAGGCCCCGGCAGGCTGTCTTCACGCCGCGCGCGACTCCGGCGATCCGCTTGGGCACGATCGTGCAAAGACGCCTGCAGGTCCTCCCGCAAAGCCGCACGCGACATGCCGTACGTCTCGCCGAGCCATTCCAGGGCGGCTTCCCGTTCGAGCGCGCTCGGCTCACGCGCTACAACCGCCATTGCGTCTTTCAGGTAGGCGATCCGGTCCGTCGTCAGATGGGCCGGATGCCTGCGCGTGAGATGCCGCAGTTCAAACAGAAGCGAACTGTCAGCCTGATCGATCACTTCAGGCGCGAAACTCTGTGCGCCGTGTTCGCGCAGCCACTCATCCGGGTCGACGCCCGCCGGCAACTCCGCGATCCGCACCGTTGCCCCCGCCTGCCGCAGCGTATCGGCAGAGCGCACGGCTGCATTTCGGCCGGCTTCGTCTCCGTCGTATACGATCACGACCTCCTGCGCCGCCCTGCACAAAAGACCGGCCTGCTCCTTTGTGAGCGCGGTGCCAAGCCCCGCCGCCGCGTTCGTAAATCCGTGCTGGTGCAATGCGACCGCGTCCATATACCCCTCCAGCAGCAGCGCGCGACCGGACTTGCGGATGGTTTGGCGGGCGCGGTCGTGCGCGTAAAGCAGGTGCCCCTTGCGAAAAAGCAGGGTCTCCGGGCTGTTTAGATACTTCGGTTGCGCCGCGCCGAGCGCGCGCCCGCCAAACCCGACAAACCGCCCCTGGCCGTCCGCGATGGGAAACATCACTCGCCTGCGAAAGCGGTCATGCACCTCGCCCGCGTCGTTCACGACGGCCAGGCCCGCTTCCACCATCAGATCGACGGCGATATCGCGCCGCTGCAGAAAATTCACCAACACACGGCCTTCTCCCGGCGCATAGCCCAAAAAGAAATCGGCAATCGTCTTTTTTGTAACTCCCCTACCCAAAAGATACGCGAGGGCTTGCGATCCACCGTCGTGATTCATTAAAATGTGGTTGTAGAACTTTACCGCCAGTTCGTTTACGCGAAGCAACTCGCTTCGGCGCTCTCTGGTGCGGTCGGCTAAGTCGTCATGTCGAAGAGACGGCATGGCCATACCCGACTTTTGCGCAAGCTTCTCGACGGCTTGCACAAAAGAGAGTTGTTCAATCTCCATGAGAAAAGTGATCGCTGTTCCGGCGGCGCCGCACCCAAAACAGTAGTAGAGCCCTTTTCCCGGAGTCACATGAAAGGACGGCGTCTTTTCTGAATGAAAAGGGCACAGTCCAGTCAGTGAATGCCCAGTTTTTTTTAGCCGAACATGATCCGAGACGACATCCGCGATGTCGGTCTTCTCAAGCAGAAGGGAAATAAAGTCATCCGGAATACGCATGCTCGTCATCCCAGCCTTCGCTTTTCGGGTGTCTGACCGCATGCCTACCCTGAAAATCCGAGTTCACTGCCCACCGCGTCGTTCACGCTATCCGGCTGTGCGCGCCGGCCATTGAGCAGGGCGTTCCCCGACCGTGAAAAGCGCAGCGGGCCGCGTGATGTTCACTCGCCTTTCGCATTGGTAACTTTATTCGCCAACTTTCTACACTTTCCTGCCGTACGGCAGAGAAATTTATCGGCTGTACGGTCGATTGTACACAAAGCGTTCGACATTTGACTATTCTGTCTCATGTATTCCATATCTAAACATTTTTTTCGTCAACCCCTCTCTTTTCTCGCGCACACCACAGACACATATGATACTCTATATAGATGTACGCACTTATGCGAAAATAATCCTTCCGCAAAAACGGAGTCCCGTATTTAACACACGAAAAATCCGCGCGCCGCTTCTAAAAAGATCCTGCACGAAGCGGCAATGCGCCGGGGAGTTCCGCCCACTTTTTGAATCACCTCTAAAAGATGCGGCTGCGCGGGTTGGTGATGCGGACATGCTCCAAAATAAGCCCGGCGATCTCCTCCACTGCCCGCTGGGAGACGTCGATCACACGGCAACCCATGCGTTTCATCACAGATTCGGCGTACCGCAACTCCTCCTGAACGCGCCTCGGCTGAGCGTAATTGGCGTCATCGCTCAGACCAAGCGCGCGTAACCGCTCACGCCGCACCTGATACAGTTGTTCCGCATTGATCGTAAGACCGATCACGCGCTCGCGCGGGAGGACAAACAACTCCTCGGGCGGGCGACTCTCCGGCAGAAGCGGCACATTGGCCACGCGCAGTTGCTTGTGCGCCAGATACATGCTGAGCGGCGTCTTGGAGGTTCGCGAGACGCCGATCAACGTCACATCCGCGCGCAACAGATTGCGCGCGTCGCGACCATCGTCGCTTTTCACGGCAAACTCGACCGCCTCGACGCGCCGGAAGTACTCATCGTCAAGACGGTGCAACAATCCGGGCAGCAGCGTCGGTTCCGCGCGAAACACGCTCTGAAAGGCGTTCATCATCGGCCCCATGATGTCGACCGTCATCACGCCCACCCGCTCCGCCTCACGCCGCATGGTTTCCCGCAAGGGCGGCAAAATCAGCGTGTACGCGATAAAACTCTCACAATCCGCCGCTTCTTTGACGATGCCGCGAATCGCGTCTTCGTGATCGACGTACGGAAAACGGCGTATTTCAAAGCGGTTCTGGTCAAACTGGCTGGCTGCCGCCCGGACCACAAAGTCGGCCGTTTCCCCCACGGAGTCCGAGACAATAAAGATGACGCCGTGTGACATTCGTTGCACGAAGCCACATCCTTTCAACAGAAATCACATGCCCTCTTGGGGAGCAGTGATAAAGTCCTCTTGGCACCTCTTGGCCTCGGAGTGTCCAGTTGGTACAATGGAAGACGATCATGCGGGTCTTATTCCGATGGCCCAACAGAGAGAGGAGCATAGCCTTGCACAGCCTTCATCACTTGTTTTTTGCCGTCCTGCTCATGCTGGGTTGCGGATTTGTCTCGGCGAGGTTCTTCAGTTATCAGTTGGGGACGCCTTTTTCGCTGAATGTCAAACTTGTCCGCAATCGCTACTTTTGGCTCGGCGTTTTCGTCGCCGTGATTTTTCTCTGGTCCGATCTGCGCTTTGAGCACGCTTTCTCATTGCCGACCGCCTGAACAGTACCGGTGGGGGTGGAGACATCCCCGCTTCCCGTCATTCCATGGCGCCGAGCACCCGTAACGACTTTACCACAACGCCCCCGAACTCTGCCAAATGGGCCAGCACAACCTGCAAGACTTGATGCGTCGACAGCTCCTCCCCGCCGCCCGGCGGCAGTTTGCGCTTCTCGCTAAGCGACGCCAGCAGCGCGGCCGCATCCCCATCCATATGCAACAAGGCGGTTGGCCGGGAAGCGTCCGCACAGCGCGCGCAGAGCAACCCGCCGGCGCTCATGCTGTACCATCGTCCGGGGCGGAGCAGGCGCGTCCCGCATTCCGCACACTGACCGCACTCCAAAGCGATCCCCAATTCAGATGCAACCGCGATCCCCATGCCTGCCATCACAAGGCGTCCCGGCGAACCGCGTTTCAACTGTTCGAGCGCGGCCTGCGTCGCCTGGTACAAGAGTCCATCCCCCTGTCCGGCATCGTCGCGACAGGCGACCAAGGCCAGCTCAAGCACGGCCTGCGCGTAGGCCGCCTTGAGCAAATCCGACCGCAACCCGTCGTA
>JAJZZT010000275.1 GCA_021797415.1 Bacillota bacterium | reverse complement strand
CAATCCAAGTGCGGCATTCGCAAGGGTATGTTCGATTTTTCCAAAGAGCATATTCTGGAGGCGGTGGACGGGAGCCTGAAGCGGCTCAAAACCGATTATCTGGACATTTTGCTCCTGCATCGCCCGGACGCGCTGGTTGAGCCGGAAGAGGTCGCTGAGGCGTTCGATACTCTGGAACGTGCGGGAAAAGTTCGGCATTTCGGCGTTTCCAACCAGAATCCGACGCAGATTCAGTTGTTGAAAAAGTCGGTGAAGCAGCCGTTTGTGGCCAATCAGTTGCAATTGAGCATCACAAACGCCACGATGATTTCCAACGGCATCAATGTCAACATGGAAAACGATTCTGCCGTGAACCGTGACGGCGGCGTGCTTGATTATTGCCGGTTGCACGATATCACGATCCAGCCCTGGTCGCCTTTTCAATATGGCTTTTTCAAGGGAGTATTCCTTGGAAACGACAAATTTCCAGAATTGAACCGGAAGATTGACGAAATTGCGGAAAAATACGAAGTGAGCAACACGACCATTGCCATCGCGTGGCTGTTGCGCCATCCCGCCCACATGCAGCCCGTCACCGGCACGATGAATGTGGGGCGTCTGAAGGATTGCTGCAAGGCGAGCGATGTGCATCTGACGCGCGAGGAGTGGTACGGTATCTATCGCGCGGCGGGCAATGTGCTCCCTTGACCACCGCTCGCTTCTTCCCGCTCAATTGTCTGGCCAAACGGGGATTTCGCCGCGCGATCTCCGTTTGACCGTTAAACTTGGCCGCTGAACTCCTTGACAATCCTACAATGTGCACTGTATAGTACCATCGCATCCCTTGATCGGGAGTCGCCACATAGGTTTTGCGTCTCCTGATGTGGTTGCATCCTGCCCCTTCTTGCGCGGGCTGTGCATCGGCAGACGGCTGGACCGTCGACCGCGACCGGCAAGGGAAGACTTCGGGGATAGGTTTTTTCGATTTGCGGGTGTGGCGGAATTGGCAGACGCACCAGATTTAGGTTCTGGCGGGAAACCGTGGGGGTTCGAGTCCCTTCACCCGCATTCGCGTGTTTGCCGCGGAATTTCTCACTCCCGGTGTTCTCCTTTCTTATGCTGCCCATGCACATCATCGTGGGGGTTCGATGGGAACCGCATTCCGGAGTTTAGCGCAGCTTGGTAGCGCGCCTGCCTTGGGAGCAGGAGGTCACAGGTTCAAATCCTGTAACTCCGATCAAAGAAAAGCCTTGTACAGCAAGGGAAATCGGATGGAAGCCTATGAATGGTTGCCATCCGATTTGCATTTTGGTCTAGTTTTGGACTAGTATCCGCCGAGATGATCTACCGACGGACTAGATCATTCGATTGCACTCCTTGAATTGGCGTTAGTTTACATCCCGTTCTTCGTCCGTGTGGTCGACAGCGTTCAGAGCTGCGTCCAGGCGGTTCACGCCTTCTTGGGATTGGCTGCGCTGTGCATGCAAGTAGCGGTTCACCGTCATGCTGGTATTGGCGTGCCCCAGGCGGTCGCTGATGGCTTTGATGTTCACGTCTTGATCGAGAAGCATATTACCATGCGTGTGCCGGAGATCGTACAAGCGAATGGCGGGGAGTCCAATTTGCTCCAGAATCTTCGCCAGATGTTTGCGCGCGCGGGGTAGGGTATCTGATTACAGACGTTCGAGTGTCTTCACGAAGTCATCCACCGTGATGCCGGACTGCCGAATCATCGCCCGAAGCGTCCCCGGTTTCAAATCCCGGTTGGCTTTGATCGGAATGGGGAATGGTGCGCAGCCCTCCTTGTGCATGATGTGATGCGAACCCTTTATGCGGTCTACTTGCCATCCGAGAAGAAGGAATGCGGCCAGTGCTTGTTTCCCTGTGACATTGGGGAGTTCGGGCATGTCAGG
Organism: Bacillota bacterium; assembly: GCA_021797415.1. The sequence goes on along the minus strand of JAJZZT010000275.1, from coordinate 2,207 downwards.
AAGGCAACCGAGGGATTTCTACTTCGGAGGTTTCGGCCGATACAAACAAGGGCAACCCGTGGGCGTGGCGAGACTCCAAACAGCCCAGAATGGCCTCCTGAATGTTCGCGAGCGCTTCCTCTTTCGTATCGCCCTCGGAGAAACAACCGGGTATCTGAGGGCACTCCACAAAGTAACCGCCCGCTTCTTCCTCTCGGAGGATCACTAACAATCGTTTCATATACTCACCACCATGTCGCCCGCGTACTCTCAGTGTACGCCGAAACCCCGGAAACAACACACGGCGATGCGGATGCCTGAACGATCCAAGTGAACGCGCCGGCTTGCTCATAATAGCACCCCGCTGTAGACGACGAACAGCTTGTTCGTATACCTTGTACGCAGTTTAACATTGACCATGCAACCGAGTCTACCTAGTCATGTGATAAAGTCCTCTGTGCAGGCGATCTGATCCCAGATATAGCGTTTGAGGCTTCAGTCAAACGCTATATCTGCGGTATGAATGTTGGCCAATGCCTCTTCCCGAGTCCGGCCTTGTGAGATGCAACCGGGAATTGCGGGACATTCCGCGATGATGTATCCATCTTCACCGGGGCGCAGGATCACGAAAGCGTGTTTTATGGCGAGTGCCATACTCGTCACCTCGTAGAGTTTTATGGGCCTGTGTTATTTGGATCTAACGGCCGTCGCTTAATATCCATTTTATTCATTTTACTTTTCTCGCTTCCATCAGATAGCGATGGATGCAATGCGCGCCATTGTGGTATGCCCGACGCCTTGGTCGCTGGCCAACTCTTTCAGGTTTTGCAAATCCTCATCCGTAAGCCGGACAGAAATCAGGTTTAGTCCTTTAACTTCGGCCTCTTCTGATCGACGGCGCAACTCCTTGTATCGTTCCTCAGTCACGACGAGCGTCTCAGCAGATTCCGCAGGTTCCATTTCGACCTCTTCCCATTCCAGAGCCGAGTCAGAATGCCGCTCGAAATATTCTGCGACTGAATCATCATCCTCCGAATTAAAAGGCGGGGATTTTGGCATCTTAGCGCCTCCTTATGCGCCTGGTGCCGGAACACGGCCATTGTCTACACATTGCTGCATGTCGGCTTGCGGATCGCGGAGCTGGTGAACCTGGATGTGTCCGATCTCACACTGCGCGAGCGTTCCGGATCGATCCGCGTCCTGGGCAAGGGAAACAAAGAACGGATCGTGCCCCTATCGGCGGAAGCGCGGCATAGAATTCGGAGATGAACCTCTCTCCGCCTGACGCTTGGTGTCTAGACGGGGGGAATGCGAGGGCAGTTCGTTCAATCGCCGTTTACACGTATTATAATACGTGTTATTGTGGGGATGAAATGAGGCGATCCGGTGAAGAACTCTCATCCAAAGAACTGATTCAAAAAATGAAGGACGATGGATGGTACTTGGTCGCCGTGGAAGGGGGAAGGAACGATGGGAACATCCCGAGATCGCTATGTGTTTCCGGCTATATTCGACTATGCGCCCGACGGGATCTCCGTCGAATTCCCGGATCTGCCGGGGTGTCTGACATGCGGTTCCACGGACCAAGAGGCTTTAAGCATGGCTAAAGAGGCGCTTGGATTACATCTCTGGGGCATGGAACGGGACGGAGATGAGATCCCCGCTCCCACACCTGTACAGAGCATTTCGCGGGAGTCCAATCAATCCGTTATGTTGATTGAGGTATGGATGCCTCTCATACGGAACGCGATGGACCATCGAGCCGTCAAGAAGACCCTCACCCTTCCAAAATGGTTGAATGACGCCGCGGAGCAAGAGCATATTAATTTTTCCCAGGTCCTTCAGCGAGCCTTAAGGGAACGATTAGGCGTGACGAATTTCTCTCACCATACGGAGCCATGAGCGTCATGGAGTTCGAAGTTCACCCGCTGGGGTTATATGTCGGCGCCAAACACATCCGGCATATCCTACCCCATGGAGATCACCGTCGAATAGGGAACGCCGTCGTGGGCGGCCGATGCGCGCCATGGGATTCGCCAACATCCGCTGCAACCGACGCTACAATTTTTCTGCAATCCAGGGGTATGAGATGATTGGCGGAAATACAATTGTGGCTATCCCGTTAGTTCAGCTTCTGTAATTGTCCTGGTAGATATGGATGCTTGTAGCAATCGGTTGAACCACTCTCCCTGGAAATGCCGCCGGTTGTAGCGGTACGTGTACTCGTT
>JAJZZT010000255.1 GCA_021797415.1 Bacillota bacterium | reverse complement strand
GCCCGGTCTTTTCCGTATGCGAGGGACCTCACACGCTGCGTCAGATCCGTCTGCATGCTTGCGGCGTCAAGTGCCGCGCTGTACAAAGGGCGACCGGGTCCGTACGCCATGGTCTCCAGGTCGATCACCTGGATTGTGCTTTCCTCCCCGGCTTTGCGTTTGCGGAAAAATCCTTCGCCCGTCTTTTCCCCGATCTTTCCCTCCGCCGCCATGCGCTCGATAAAAGGCGGCAACGTAAACATTCGCTCTTCTTCCCCGTCACGCGCGGCTTCCCGGCTAGTGCGCACAACGTGGACAAACGTATCGAGCCCTACGATGTCGAGCGTGCGAAATGTCGCACTCTTCGGACGGCCGATGACAGGACCCGTCAATCGATCGACCTGATCCGGCGTGAGCGAGAGACGGCGCATCTCTTCGACTGCAACAAGAAATCCATAGACAGCAATCCGGTTTGCGATAAAATTGGGCGTATCCTTGGCGCGAACGACCGTCTTGCCCAGCCGCGCCTCGGCGAATTCCGCAAAGGAATCCAGCAGGTCAGGCTCCGTCTCCGCACCTGGAATCAGTTCCAGCAGTTTCATGTAGCGCGGCGGATTGAAAAAATGCGCAGCGAAAAAGTGGTGCTGGTAATCTTCCGACAACCCCTTCGCAAGCGCGTTCACAGACAGCCCGGACGTGTTGGTGCTGACCGCGGCGCCCATTTTCCGAACGCGGTCCACAGCGGCGTGCAGGGTGTGTTTCTCCGCGAAACGTTCGACGATAGCCTCGACAATCCAGTCGCATTCCGCCAGTTGGTCCATGTCGTCACTGAAATTCCCACACGTGATCAGGTCGGCGGTCATCTCGTCGCACAGCGGCGCGGGTTGCAGCGTGAGCAGGCGCCGACGGGCAGCGACGGCGAGCCGGTTGCGGACAGCGCGGTCGGACAGCGCCAGACCGCGCGCCTCTTCTTCAGGCAGAAGCGATACCGGCACGAGATCCAGCAGAAGACACGGAATTCCCGCATTGGCAAGCAGCGCAGCAATCTGCGCCCCCATCAAACCCGCGCCCAGTACGGCGGCGCGATGGATCGCCCTCATCGCGATCCCCCCTTTCCCATCGCGAAAGATCAACGCGCATGACCACCCTACAAGAGCATATGACGAGACCCGGCGCCACAGGCGTTTTGCGCACAAAATCCCCATGACAAAGGCCCGACCTCTCCGAAAGGAAAGGCGGGCCCCTGCAATCCGTTTACCGGCTTACCGGCTGAGCGCGCGCATAGCCGCCGGTGCACACGTGCGGGCAATTTCCTCCTTGTACAGCCGCTGCAGGCGACGCAGCACACTGCATTCGCGCAGGGTCTGCATGCCGACAGGCTGGCCGTTCACCTCCACAACCGGAACCAACTCCGTGACCGAGCTCATCATGAACACTTCATCCGCCTTCAGGAGATCGGCCGGACTGAACTTCTCCTCCCTGACCGGTATGCCGTGCTGTTGTGCGAGCGCAAGCACTTTCCCGCGCGTCACGCCGTGCAAAATCCGTTCATCGGCGGGATGCGTCACGAGCATGCCAGTGGACACGATTCCGACATTGCTGCTCGTACCCTCCGTCACCACGCCGTTTGCGACAAAGATCGCATCGTTCACGCCGGCGTCGAGCGCCCGCTGCTTCACCATCACATTGGGCAGCAGGTTCAACGATTTAATGTAACAATACTTCCAGCGAATATCTTCCGCAAAAATCACGCGCTGTCCATTCTCCCGCACGGCGTGAAAGCGTTCATCCACGACTGGGCGCACGGTCATGGACAGGTGGCCGGGAACGGCGGGATATCCGTGTTCGCGTTTCACGATCCCGCGCGACAGTTGAAAATAGACCTGCGCCTGCGGCAATCCCGCGCGCTCGATGGCGGTGAAAACAAGCTCTCTCAATTCGTCCATCGGGCGCTCCAACTTCAGACCGATGGCCGCCGCGCTCCGTTCGAAGCGCGCCAGGTGTTCCTCCAGCAAAAAAGGATATCCATGATACACTCGAATCACTTCATAAATGCCATCGCCAAACTGATGGGCGCGATCCTCCACGGGAATGACCGCTTCGTCCAGACCGACGAAGCGTCCGCGGGCGTATGCGATTCCGTCCTTGAACGACGGCTCTGTTTCGTGTGACATTTGGCGATTGATCTCTCCTTTATGCTATGATGTTCGGCAAATAACCTGCAAAGGACGTGTCCGGAATGGATTGCATTTTTTGCCGCATCGTCAAGGGTGAACTGCCGTCCAAGAAAGTCTATGAGTCCGATCTGGTGGTGGCCATTGAAGATATCCACAAGGTGGCGCCGGTCCATGTGCTGATTGTCCCCAAGGAGCATTTCTCGTCCATCATGGCGCTGCCGCCGCAGGCAACGGCGCTGCTATCCGGCATCCAGCAGGCGATCCGCTCCGTGGCCGACGCGTCCGGCATTGCCGAAAGCGGATTTCGCGTGGTCACAAACCACGGCGAACCGGCCGGTCAGACCGTGTTCCACCTGCACTTCCACGTCATTGGCGGACGCGTTTTGCAGACGAGTCTGGGATAGACTGGAACAGCCTTGCCACTGCATGATTCCCCGCCGCCCACACACTCACCGTATAGTATCATGGAACGGGCGAACGCTTCCAGCGTTATTTTCCTCACGCTAGGGGACATGGGATAAACCAAATTTCAGCAGGCGAGCAACCGTAGATATAGCGTTTGACTAAAGCCTCAAACGCTATATCTGGGATCAGATCGCCTGCACAGAGGACTTTATCACATGTCCCCTAGGACTGAACGCGGATTTGTCCCGCCAAACCTGGTTCGGGCCGCCCGCCCGCATCGGAAAAGAAGCGATACACGCCCGTCTTGTCCGGAGTGAATTCAACCCAGGTCGATTCGTTCGCTTTCAGGTTGGCCGTATATATGTAAAATGCAGGGAGAATAAAATTGTGGGGTTTGTGTCCGCTGTTGTGAATGTCGATCCGGACAGGGCTGTCCAACCGTCCTGCGATGTGGGACGGATTGAAGCCCTGATCGGTGATTTCAACATGATACTCCTCTGCGCGCGCCCGCAGCGGCAGCATGAGCGCCGCCAGCGCAACCATGAGCGCGGCGCCCCACAGCAACCGGACAGGCACCCGTCCATGCAATCCCGTTATGCGTCGCTTCACAATCCGCCCCCCAAGGAAACCGCTCATGCGGGTCTTTTTTCATGCGGTCTTCTCTATTTTCCCCGCAATCCAGCCACCTGATTCCTTAAAGAGCCTGTTCAAAAAGTGGGCAGGTAAGACCCACGGCAGTGCAAGGAAGCAGACAGAAATGCGGACCGAGCGTACGTTTTCGGGTACGTGAGGGAGCGTTTCTGGCGATGACGCGGCAATGCGCCGGGGAGTTCTGCCCACTTTTTGAACTACCTCTTAAAATCCAAGGACAAGGGAGAAGACGATACCGCACAGGGCGCCGATCGCCGCTCCAGCCGCGATGTCGCTCGGATAGTGCACGCCCGCATAAACCCTGGCGCACGACAAAACGATAGCCAGCGCCCACGATACCGCCGCCCAGTGAGGAAAGTACAACGCGATCACCGTCGCCAGCGCAAAGGCGCCCCCGGCATGATTGGATGGAAAGGAGGGATCTCCCGGATCTTTCTCGATGAGCGGGGCGGACGATGTCACGACAAACGGCCTCCGGCGGTGTACTCTGCGCGCAATCGGATCGATGACCATCTTTGCGCAGACCGCCGCCGTTACAGCCACCGTAACTCCACGCAGAGCATCCTGCACACCCTGCCCTGGCGACGATACGCGCCGGACAACGAGGATGAGCGCCATCTCGCCGAAGAAGAGCAGGGGGCCGCGACGGGCGAAAAATGCGGCCAATCGGTCAAAGCCCGCGCGACGCCGGTGCAGTGTGCACAACCACGCAACAATCCGGCCGTCGCAGCGATTGATCGCCCTGAGCCAGCCACTGAGTCGTTTGTGCCCTGGTAGCGCCACTGAAACTCCCGGCTCCTTTACGAACAGGCTATCATGAAAATATCATCTGCCAGCCGTCGCCAACCCCCGGGGACATGGGATCCACCCATCTTCGGCAGGCGGCGGGGGGCGATCGGGCGTTTGACTGACGCCTCA
>JAJZZT010000074.1 GCA_021797415.1 Bacillota bacterium | reverse complement strand
CAACCGCAGCACATCATCCGGCACGACGTAGTCCCGCCCCCGCAAAGCGGCGTGCGCCTGCGCCGCGCGCAACAGCGCCTGGCTGCCGCGCGGACTCACACCGAGCGCCACCTCCTCGTGGCGGCGCGTCTTCTCGACGATGGCGAGCAGGTATTCCAGGATCTCGTCTGCGACGGCAAGCGATGCGCAGAAGGCTTGCACCTCTTCAATCTCGCGCGCGCCGGCGACAGGCTCGACATGTTCGGAAGGATTCTCCACGCCGGAATTGCGCAAAATGGCCAGCCCTTCCTCGCGGGTAGGATAGGACACGCCGATTTTCATCAGGAAGCGGTCCAGTTGGGCTTCCGGCAAAGGAAACGTCCCCTGGCTCTCCACCGGATTTTGCGTGGCCACGACAAAGAAGGGGCGTGCGAGAAGTCGCGTCTCACCGTCCACCGTCACCTGCCGCTCTTCCATCGCTTCAAGCAGGCTCGACTGTGTGCGCGGCGTGGCGCGATTGATCTCGTCGGCCAGCAGGATATTGGTAAACACCGGTCCGGCCCGAAACTTGAAATCTCCTGACCGCTGGTCGTAAAAATGAATCCCCGTCAAATCGCCGGGCAACAGGTCGGGTGTAAACTGGATGCGCTTGAAGTCGCAGGCGAGCGCACGCGCCACAGACTTGGCCAGGAGCGTCTTCCCCGTCCCCGGAACATCTTCCAGAAGAATGTGCCCTTTTGCGACAATTCCGATGAACAGCATGTCGATGACCTCATCCTTGCCCACCACGGCGCGGTGGACACTCGTCCGCATCCGGTCCGCCAGTTCTTTGATTCGAGCGACGTTCATAGTTCGGCGCACCTCCGGGACAATTGCCGTTCTATTCCATTCTCTACATCTTATCGAACTCTGGTCGATTCTGTCCAGGGGACATGTGATAAATTCCACTGTGCAGGCGATCTGATTCCAGATATAGCGTTTGAGGCATCAGTCAAACGCATATCTACTGTCACTCGCCTGCAGGAACTTGGATTATCGCATGCCCCCAGGAAAAAAATACGAATCCGCTGTAACCTCTGACCCTGTTATCTCGTCAAATAGATAAATCCGGAAGTTCGACTTGCCATGCAAAGAGGGATCGGCCCCCATGAGTTGCACGCCCGCGCGAAATGAAGTACAGTCCGCCTGCCCTACGTCGGCAGAACCACAGGATGCCGATCACGGCCGGCTTGCGCACGATCCGCCGCATCCGCCCATTCAGAAGCCGTCCGCCGCAGGTGCGCGGCGGTACATGCCCGGGCTCGACGGATTGCGCGCCCTGTGCATTCTTGCCGTCATCGCCTATCATCTGAACATCCCCTTCGCTCCGGGCGGACTTCTTGGCGTCGATGTTTTTTTCGTCCTCTCCGGCTACCTGATCACCGACATCCTGCTTGAACAGTGGCGCGCGCACGGGCGTCTCGATCTGCGGGATTTCTGGGCCAGACGGGCGCGCCGCCTGTTTCCCGCTCTCTTTGTTATGCTCGTCGCGGTGGCGGCCTGGATCGTCCTGTTTGACCGCGCGCGGCTCCCCGGTTTGCGCGGCGATATCGTGGCGGCGGTGCTGTACGTCAACAACTGGTGGCTGATTTTCCATCACGTATCCTACTTCGCGCGCTATGGTCCGCCCTCCCCGCTCGGCCACCTCTGGTCGCTCGCCGTGGAGGAACAGTTTTACCTCGTCTGGCCGCTTCTGCTTGCACTTGGCCTGCGCAGCGTCCGGCGACGGGGATGGCTGATGGCGCTCATCCTTGCGGCGACGATCGCCTCAGCGCTCGATATGGCCCTCGTCTATCTGCCGGGCAGTGATCCGAGTCGCGTCTACTACGGAACCGACACGCGCGCGTTCTCGCTTCTCATCGGCGCCGCGCTCGCCGTCGTCTGGGCGAGCCGGGCACTGCGCGCCGACCTGCCCGCTCCTTCGCGCATCGCGCTCGACCTTTGCGGAAGCGCTGCGCTCGCCGTCACGCTCGCGATGATGCTGCTGACCAATGAGTACGAACCCTTCCTGTACCGCGGCGGCATGGTCCTGCTGTCCCTCGCCGCCGCAGTCGTCGTGGCGGTGCTCGCCCATCCGGCCAGCCGGCTGGGAACTTGGCTCGGCCGCCAGCCGCTGCGCTGGATCGGCGTTCGCTCCTATGGCATCTATCTCTGGCATTATCCCGTGATCGTGCTCACCAATCCACCCGTGGACACCAATGGATTCAATCCGCTGCGGGCCTTGCTGCAGGTCGCGGCCAGCGTAGTGCTGGCCGATCTTTCGTGGCGGTTTGTGGAAACCCCGATCCGGCGCGGCGCCGCCGGCAGGCTGTGGACCCGGTTGAAGCAAACGGTGAACGCTGGCCGGCGCAGAAGACTGTCGCTCGCGCTCGGCGGGCTGCTGCTTCTTTCTCTGCTGGGCGGAGCCGTGACCGGCCAGGTGGCGCGCGCGCCGGAATACGCCCTCGCACAGGTCGCGCAGACCGCGCGCGCCGTGCAGACCGCGCACGCCGCACACGAAGAGCATGCCGCACATGAAGAGCACGCCGCGCATGCCGCACAGTCTACGCGCGATACGCAGGCCGGACCGGCCAAAGCAGCCAAACAAGCCGACGCATCCGGCACAGGGACGGGCCGGCTCCACAACACCCGCACCCGCCCTGGCGGCGGAACACACCGGCTGCACGGTCAAAGCGACAGGCAGGCGGCAGCCGCCCGCTTGCGCCGCGCAATCGGCGGCACAACCACGGCCATCGGCGACTCCATCATGATCGATCTCCAGCCGTACCTGCGGCAGTTCCTTCCGGGGATCGTCGTGGACGGTTCGGTCGGGCGGCAGATGTACACATTACCCTCCGCCATCGCCTGGCTGAAGGCGCACGGCCAGTTGCGCAGCCGCCTTATCATTGAACTCGGAACCAACGGAATATTTTCGAAGGGACCGATCATAACGCTGCTCCGCTCACTGCACGAACGGGAGATCATCATCGCCAACACGCGCGTCCCGCGCCCATGGCAAAACAGCGTCAATGCGGCGCTGTCCCAGATCGCGGCGGAGGTGCCGCATGCGGTCCTCGTCAACTGGTACGCCGCAAGCGCCCATCACAACTCGTACTTCTATCCGGACGGCGTCCATCCCGATCCGCAGGGTGCGCGGGCCTTTGCTTCATTGATCGCTCGCGCGCTGATCTTCGCCCATCCCGCGCCGGGCGCTTCGGGGACTGCAGGTACTTCCGCCACCGCACCGAGCCAGCGGCGCCATGCCCGCTGAGTGCGAATGCGATTTGAAAATTACACCATTTCTATCCCCGACATTTCGCACTGACACGATTAATCTGGCTGGACTGTTCAGACTCAGGTATCATCAAAGAGCGGCCATGCATGCGGCGGCTGATGAGGAACTGATTGAAATGCTGGAACATCTGAATCACCTGATTGACCCCACTCCCCAAAAGTCGAGGGCAACGGCGGGATGATGGTCTGACCGGAGCCCTCCGCAACAATGCGGTATTTCTCCGGCCGGTGATTCCAGAAAGATAACTTGCGTCTCGAACAGACAGATCAACTCCAGGGGTAGGGGTGGTACAAAATTCGAAACAGGGAGGAAGCGAAATGACACGTATGCAGTAATCGCCGGCACCGCGCACATACAGCGTCTGCCAGCAACCGCCGAGGAATGGGTATGCTGCGGGCGATGGCGGCAGACGTCATTGAACGGCAGGTGGCGCACCCGCCTGCCAGGCAACCGCCCGCCGTACAACCATACAAATCCGCTTCCGCAGGAATAAACTAACACATCTATACTTATATGGCACAGCACGCAACACGTATTCTGAATTTTTTGATACCATCTTTCGGACTCCGGACGAGTCCGCGACAGACTCGTCCGTTTCAACCCAGCGAGCGCTCGACACGTTCCGCCGCTTCGAGTCGGCGGCGCAGGACCGCCTCTTCTCGCGCGAACTCAATCGACCACGTGATCACCTTGAGCCGGTCGTAGTTCTGTCCCTCCATCTCGCGCACCATGTCATCCGCCCAGTGCAGGATCCGGATCAGTTGAATCCACTGCGGTGTGAGCGGCACCGGCGCTTTCGTTTTCTTCGGCCGCATCCTCTGTTCACTTCTTTTATGCCGAACCCTCCGCC
>JAJZZT010000406.1 GCA_021797415.1 Bacillota bacterium | reverse complement strand
AGTAACAGCCCGGTTTTTCCGGGATCAGCGACAGCTTGGCGCGCATCTCTTCCCAGTTCACCACAATCCCCCGGCTTTCCGAGGTTGTCCGAGCGCCTAAAAGAGGTTGTTCTAAAAGGCTGACCCAACCCCCTGCGCGCATCTTACCTCGACCTTTTCGAATGCGCTCTTTTTGCCTGCTGCCCGTTTGGCTTCCGACGCGGGGAGGAGGGGGCGTCAACCGCCCGTCACTGCGCCACCCTGGCCGGCCGCCTGGAATACCTTTGCCACCGCGCCCATCGATCCAAGCGTTTTGACCGCATCGGTCGGCAGGAAAATCGTGCTCGCCGGTCCCTGCGCCATCTGCACGAGCGCTTCAAACGACTGAAAAGCCAGCACGCGCTCGTCCAGTCCGGCGGCGGCAAGCGCCTCGATCCGCCTGCGTTCGCCAAGAGCCACCAGCCGGATGCTCTCCGCCCTCCCCTCGCCTTCCAGGACAAACGCCTGCTTGACGCCCTCCGCGCGCCGGATGTTCGCCTCTTTCTCCGCCTCCGCACGCAGAATCGTCGCCTGTTTCTCGCCTTCCGCGCGCAGGATGCTGGACTGGCGTTCGCCTTCCGCCTGGAGGATGATCGCCCGTTTATCGCGTTCCGCCTTCATCTGCTTCTCCATCGACGCCTGGATTTCGACCGGCGGATGGATGTCGATCACTTCCACACGGTCGATCCGCACGCCCCACGTCTCGGTCACCTCGTCCAGCGACGAGCGCAGGTCCATGCTGATGCGGTCCCTGCCCGAGAGCGTCTCGTCCAGCTCCATGTGGCCCACGACCTGCCGCAGATTGGAGGCCGTGATGTTGCGGATGCCCTGAACAAAATCCTGGATATTGTACATCGCCTGTTGCGGATCGATGACGGTATAAAAAAATACGGTTTCAATATTGATCTTCACATTGTCGCGCGTGATGACCTCCTGTTTTGGAATGGCCACCTGCTGCGTGCGCAGGTCAATGCGCCGGCGCAGTCGGTCGATCACAGGCACGATCATGTTCATCCCCGGTCCGAGCGTGCGGTGAAACCGGCCGAGGCGTTCGACGATCCCGATGGTCTGCTGCGGCACGATCTTTACTGATCCTATCACAAACAGCACGATCAACGCCAAAATGGCGATGAAAACAATGAGTTCCACCATCATCCGGCACACTCTCCCCGCGTCACAAGCGCTGTCATTTCTATATACGCCAATCACGCCCAGAAATGACCGGGCGCTACTTTTCCGTCCGCTCGACGATCAGGGTGGAACTCCTGACCGCCCGCACCTCCACCCATTCGCCCGCGTCGATCGCGTCGGTCGGCTGTTTGCCCCGCGCGCTCCACACATCGCTGCCCACGCGCACCATGCCCGTGCGGCCCTCGGCAATCCTGCCAATCACAACACCGCGCTCGCCCACCAGATGGTCCACGTTTGACACATAGCCCGCCTTGCGCGCCCGCAGTTTGCGCGCAAGCGGCCTGGTCAATGCCAGCAGCACGAGCGACAGAAGGCTGAAGACGGCAACCTGCAAAAGAATGTCGCGAATGAAAAGCGCTCCGAGTCCTGTGATGACGGCGGCCACGCCGAGCCACACCAGAACAAACGTCGCACTCACCATCTCCACGACGATCAACACGATACCGGCGACAATCCAAAGAATCGGACTCACACAATGCCCCTCTTTTTCGATAAATCTTTTCATTCTCGGTAATCCTGTAAAAAGCGGGAACCGCACTTACGACAAACGCAGGGGGCAATGACATGAAACAGAACGACACACGCCGCATCCGCACCAGTCCGGAACTGGAATACCTCCAATCCGTCTGGCAGGCCGTGCAGAACGAAGAATTCCCGGAGGGTCCGTACGGCTCCACGCTTTTTCCGGACGACCGGCCGGGCAAAACGACTCCCTGGCAACCCCGCCAACGTGCGGTCTCGGCGTACCAGGACGAAAATCCCGCCTTTTCGGACGGCGCCATCGTACCACCCGGCGCCGAACCCCGGGGCGAGGAACTGTAAGTCCATGTACACCCGGCCGGCCCGCCGTGCCGCAAACGACCGCCTGTCACTTTATTCCGGCCAATCGTTTTGCGGCACATCCGGCCGCGAACAGGCGAAACAAGGCGGGCCACCCCGAATCCTGCGGGAGACTACTGCTTGGCGGCCAGTTTGGCCTTCAGCGCGGCCAGTTCATCATCGACGCTCGAATCGCCCAGATTCTTGAACTCTTCGTCAAGATCCTTGCGCTTCCCGCTCAGTTCACTGCTCGCCTCCGCCTGCGCCTCCATTTGCATGACCTTCTCCTCCATGCGGGAGAAGCCGCGCGAGGCGCTGTCAGAGTTGAAATTTCCCATCGTGTGGTTGATCTGCGTCTGCACGCGCGCCGCATCGGCGCGCGCGACCAGCATCTCGCGACGGCCCTTCATCTTGTCGAATTCGTCTTTCATGTCGGTCAGTTTCACTCTCAGCTCATCCGCCAGACTCTTCGCCTTGTCGTATTCCTGCGCGAATGTATCATAGCGGCCCTGCTGTTCTTTCTTGTCCTGCAGCGCCTTGCGCGCCAGTTCCTCATTCCCTAGCGCAAGGGCCTTCTCCGCCTGTTCCTGCCGCTTGGCCACAAGCGCCGCCGCTTCATCCCGCTGCTCCTGGAATCTGCGTTCCATCGCGATCTGCTTCGCCACGGCCACTTCCGCATCGGAAATGTCGGCCTCCATGTCGCGCAGGAATTGATTGATCATCTTCACCGGGTCCTCGGCACGATCCAGCAAGTCGTTCACATTGGCCGCCGTGATATCCCGTATCCTCTTGAACAGAGCCATCATCCTACCTCCCTCTATGCCGCGCCCCGCAGGCGCGCTATCAGTATTTACGCAAAGCGCGCAAAAAGGTTTCAACGCCGCTGCCTGAAAAATGACGAAAACCCCGATTGGATTATCACATGTCCCCTAGCGGATTCCACCACCTGCAATTGTACCACTTCATGCGGATTCCAGCACGATATCAGGTGGAATTTCCTGCGCTGGACATTCGCGCCGCGCGTTCCAGCAGGCGCACGGCAACTTGCAGGGCCAGCACTAGCAGGACCAGCAGCAGCGCTGCTGTGTAGGCCAGTTGGTGCGCAGCGCTGTAAGGCACGTTCAGATACGTCCAGACCACGTACGTGAGGTAGCCGACGGGGTTCTTGACCAGATGCAGCGACGGATTGTAGTTCGACCAGCCCGCCGTGTAGAGCAGCGGCGCCGTCTCCCCCAACCCGATGGAAATCGCCAGCAGCAGTCCGGTCAGTATGCCGGGGAGCGCCGGTGGCAGAAGCACCGAGCGCAGCGCGGCGCCCGGCGAAAGCCCGAGTGCGAGCGCTCCCTCGTAAAAGCTCTTCGGCACCTGGCGCAGACTCGCCTCCGTGGTGCGCACAATATAGGGCAGTGTCAAGATCGTCAGACTGATCGCGCCTGCCAGAACGGAGAATCCGAACCCCCAAGCCTGCACCATGATGGTGTAGCCGAAATAGCCGATCACAATGGAGGGAATGCCAGCCATGACTTCCGCCGTGAAGCGGAGCAGGCGGCCCATGGCCGGTGAGGCGAAAAGTGCAATGTGAATGCCGGCGAGAATACCGAGTGGCGCCCCGAACAGGATGCTCCAGAAAATCAGGTCGAGCGTGCCGAGCACCGCGTTTTGCAGTCCGCCCGCCACGCCGCTGGTTTGCGTCAAAAACAGGCTGAGCCGCAGCCCTGGAACTCCGCGGCTCACCACTGAGACAAGGATGTCGAGCACGACAAGCAGCGCGCATGCGGTGACAGTCCACGCCATCACCCACAGCGCGCCCGACTGGATCCTGCGCCGCAAATCGCGGCCGCGAGCCAGGGGGACAGCCGACTCTCGGAATGAACGCGGAAAGAAACTCACGTTACACCTCGACTCCGATGTCGCGCCGGCCGATGGAAACCAGCAACCGCGCGAACAGATTGGACAACAGCGTGATGATGAGCAAACTGAGCGCGATCAGGGCCAGAGCATGAACCGCCAGCCCGGAAAAATCCGTCAGCGCGCTGTCGAGCAGCGCCGCGATCGTCGAGGCCATCGTCGCGATCGGACTGTACAGGTTCGTCGGCAGGTAGTTGGCCGCATTCAGATC
>JAJZZT010000394.1 GCA_021797415.1 Bacillota bacterium | reverse complement strand
GATTCATCATCTCGAATGTCTTGGTCCGGTCAGCCTGCGCTCCCACCGCGTAGAACAGCAGCGCGGTGAGCAGGCCGGACGAAACCAGCATGAAAACGGCGCCCTGCAGGCCCGCCGCCTGCAGGGATGCGATGGCGAGCAGAACAAGGCCCATGTGGCTGATGCTGGAAAAGGCGATCAGGCGCCGCCAGTCTTTTTGTGCCAGGGCCACAAGGGCGCCGTACAGGATACTGATCACGCCGAGCAGCCCCGTGAGCCACGCGAAGTCCTGCAACCCCCGGGGAAGCAGTTCGACCGCGAAGCGCAGCAGGACGTAGAGGCCGATTTTCATCAACGCGCCGCCGATCAGCATGTTGGTGCCCGTGTCCGCCTGCTCGTGCGCATCGGGAAGCCACGTGTGAAACGGCACAAACGCCTCCTCGACGAGCACGGCGAGCAGAAAAACAAGATACAGCACGTTCTGCGCGGCAACGGGCAGGTGGAACTTGCCCGCCTCGCCGATCAACTGCGGAATTGACAGGCTGAGAAAGTCCGGCGCAAAGGGCAGATAAACCTGCATGCTCGCAATCTCCGCCTGCGCAGCATACGCATACGCCAGACCGATGAATCCGGCGAGCAGAACCACGCTGGCCAGGCCCCGGTAGATAAGGAACTTGGTCGCTGCGTAACGCCGCCGTTCATTGCCCCAGACTCCGATCAAAAAGTAGGTCGCCACAAGCGTCGCTTCAAGAAAGAAGAAAAACGTGAACAGATCGGTCGCTGCGAATACCCCATAGAGACCCGCCGTCAGAAGCAATTGCCAGAAGTAGTGCTCCTTCACCCGGTCATGCACTAAATGGCTGCGCAACGACGCCATCAGGCCCACAACGCCCGTCAGCAGGATGAGCGGCATGGAGATGCCGTCGGCGCCAAAGGCGAAACGAATGAGCAGCGGGCTCGCGCCGTAAGCGTTCGCCACCGTGAGCCACGTCGCGGCAAAGGGGAACTGGAACAGCGCTGCGCCCGTGTTGAAGCTGACATAGGCGGCGAGCGCGAACAGCAGCGCCAGCAGTTGCCCGGTGAAGCTCACGCCGCGGACAGTGGACGCGGCGCGGCGCGGCAGGAAAAGCACGAGCACGGCGGCCAGCACCGGCAGAAGAACGACCAGAAGGAGTGCGTTGTTCACGTCAGAGCACACCTCCGATCCCTGCGGCGACAAGCAACAGAATCGCCAGGCCAAATACGGTGATGAGCCCGTACGTCTGGATCTGGCCGGTGTTGCCATAGCGCAGGCCCGTTCCGCCCGTCAGGACGCCACCGCTCACCAGGCGGACAAGCCCGTCGACGATCCAGCGGTCGACCACGTCAAGCGCCTCGGCAACAGCGCGGACCGGTCTGGTGATGATCATGTCGTAGATCTCGTCAAAGTAAAATTTGTTGAAGCTGAGCCTGTACAGGATGCCGGACCGCTGCGCCATGCGCTCAGCGCGGCCGGGCGCCCCGTAGGCGTAGTAGGCGAGCCCAATCCCCGCCAGGCCGACCAGGGCGGACACGACCATGAGTCCCACGTTGACCGCGGGATCATAGCCCACCGCGCCGCGATCCTGCAGGAAATTGCCGATGTAGGGCGCCCACGGGGCGTTGAAGAAGCCCGCGACCGTCGCGAGGATGGCGAGCGCCGCGAGCGGAACGGTCATGGCGAGGCCGCCTTCGTGCGGATGCCTGTCCCCCTTGTACGACCCGCCGAAAGCGAGAAAGTACACGCGGAAGATGTAAAACGCGGTGCAGAACGCGGCGATCAGGCCGAGCGCGTAGAGCAGGTAATTGCCGGAGGAAAATGCGGCCGAGAGAATCTCGTCTTTCGACCAGAAGCCGGCAAACGGAGGAATGCCGGAGAGCGCGAGCGCGCCCGCCAGGAACGCGGCGTTGGTCAGCGGCATGAGCTTGCGCAGGCCGCCCATTTCAAACAGGTCCTGCGTGTCGACCGCGTGGATCACGCTGCCGGCGGCGAGAAACAGCAAGGCCTTGAAAAAGGCGTGCGTCATCAGGTGGAAGATGCCCGACACGTAGGCGCCGATGCCGAGCGCGAGCATCATGTAACCGAGCTGTGAGACGGTCGAATAGGCGATGACGCGCTTGATGTCGCGCTGCGTGAGGCCGATCAGCGCGGCCAGGATGGCGGTGAAGCCGCCCACCGCCGCCACCGTGGCGCTCGCCGCTGGCGACGCCTGAAACAGCGGGAACATGCGCGCCACGAGATAGACGCCCGCCGCCACCATCGTCGCCGCGTGAATGAGGGCGGATACCGGCGTCGGACCCTCCATGGCGTCGGGCAGCCAGACGTGCAGCGGGAATTGCGCCGATTTGCCGATCGCGCCGATGAACACGAGCAGCGCGGTCAGCGTGACGAACGCGCCCGGCGCTATGCCCCAGGGAAGCGAGTGAACGCCTGCTCCGATCAGCCCGTGCGCGCTAAACAGCAGGGCGGGAGCCCCGTGAGGCGACGTGTACGGCGATGAAACCGGCTGTCCGTAAAAGATGGTGCGAAAGTTCATCGTATGAAATCCGAGATACAGCAGGATCATGCCGACAAAGAGACCGACATCGCCGATGCGCGTGACGATGAACGCCTTTTTGGCCGCCGCCGCCGCTTCCGGCTTGAAATACCAGAAACCGACCAGCAGGTAGGAGCATACGCCGACCAGTTCCCAGAAGATGTAGAATTCAAGCAGGTTGGATGTGATGACAAGACCCAGCATGGCGAAGACAAACAGGCTCAGATATTGGTAAAAACGCGAGAAACGGGTGTCGCCGTGCATGTAGCCGCGCGAGAAAAGTAGCACGAGCGCGCTGACAAAACTGACCATCACGAGCATCAGCGCGTTGAGGCTCGTGACCTCGAAACCGAAGGAAATTGTTGTGCCGCCCAAAGCCAGCCAGGGGAATGTGACGGCGGGCTGTGGGCCGCTCGCGGCGACCTGGATCAGGATCGCCAGAGAAATCACGAACGAAACCGCGACCGCGAGAACGGCGACCGAAGTCACCGCATTCTCCTTCAGACGGCGTCCGCCGATCAGGAGAATGACATAGGCGGCCAGCGGCAATACCGGGACGAGCCACGCGAGTCCTGTCATACGATCACCTTTCTGAATCCGGCGCCGCCGATGATGGCGGCCGGACAAATAGATCTGGCCCTCACCATTTCATGGTGGCGGCGTCCTTGACGTCCGCACTGTTGCGCATGCGGAAAAACGCGAGCAGAATCCCCAGGCCGACGGCGACCTCCGCCGCTCCGAGCGCGATGATGAAAAGGGCGAACACCTGTCCGGCGACGTGCGGCGTCTTGCCGAAATGGGCAAATGCCACGAGATTGATGTTCGCGGCGTTGAGCATCATCTCCAGCGAGATGAGCACGATGATCAGGTTGCGCTTGGTGAGCGCGCCGTACGCCCCGATCGCAAACAAAATGGCGCCCAGGGCGAGAAACGGTTGCAAGGCCACGTGTCAGTCCTCCTTCCGGGCGATCACGACCGACCCGACGAGCGCCGCGGTCAGGATGAGCGACACCAGTTCAAACGGGATGGTGTACGTGTGGTAGAGCGACTGGGCAATGAGCGCAACGGTCGACTGCTTGTACGGATCGACCGCGCTCTGGCTGTAGGGCCAGGATGTGCCGCGCAGCACGAGCAGCATGACCCCGGCAAATACGACGACGCCGAGCAGCGTGATCAGGCTGCGCCCGGTGCTCGCCTCCGGGCTCTCCGTGTCGTCGCCCTTTTGTGTGAGCATGAGCGCAAAGACCATCAGGATCGTGATCGCACCCGCGTAGACAAGCACCTGCGCCATGCCAACAAAGTCGGCGCCAAGCAGGATGAAGATCCCCGCCACGCCGAGAAACACTCCCGCCAAGGCAAGGGCCATGTGCATCACCTTGGTGAGCGTCATGAGCATGACACCGGAAGCGATAATGAGCAGCGCCAGCAAAAAGAACGCGACGGTCTGGCCGGTGAGCGGCATGCCGAAGAACATCAACCCTTCCCTCCTTTGACAGGATCTGCACCTGCGGCCACCTGCTCCGTCTGCGGACCGGCATGCTCCGCCAAGGACTTCTGATGGCTGCCGAACTCTCCGAGATGGTTGGCGTACAGCCACTCCATGTCCTTGTACAGCT
>JAJZZT010000109.1 GCA_021797415.1 Bacillota bacterium | reverse complement strand
CCCATTGTCCTGACGCCGTCGGCGGAATGAACCCGCCGTATTTTACATTCAGGTTCTGCCACGCCTGTTCGATCGCGTTTTGCGACATGCCCCCGTACTCTTGCAAAGCGGCCGCCGCAGGCGACGAAACGGCATTCCCGGAAGATGGCGCCACAGCCGCAGCCGCAGGCGCCGCGGTGCAGAAAAACACCGTGCAAAGCGCAACGAAAAGCGGCGCGGCGACCATCTGCGACCATCCATTGGCGCGTCGGCTGCCGGACATCGCGATCCACCTCCTGACAGGGAGTCCGTCTCCGCCTGGATTGCCTTGCCCGCACCTGCGTCACGGAAGCAGATGCGACACCGTGTCGACGACCGCGGTGAGAATGGGCACGGCCAAAACGACAATGAACAGCTTGCCGACCAGTTCCACTTTTCCCGCGATCGACTCGACCCCTGCGTCGCGGGCGATCTGTGCGCCAAATTCGGCAATGTAGGCAATGCCGATGATTTTGATGACGGTGGCAAAGAAGAGCACATTCACATCCGCTTCGCTCGCCATTTTGGCGATGGGCGCAAGGATGCCCGTGACTTTTTGCAACGCCAGCCCGAACAGGATGGCCGCCACAAGCAACGACAGCAAGAATGCGGTCTGCGGCGCAGTCTGCTTGAGGATGACCACGAGAAACGCACCCACGAGCGCGAAGGAAACCAACTGTAAAATGCTCATCGCACACCCGCCGAGAACGTCATTGATTGGAAAAGACCGCTCTGATCTGTGCAAAGAGATCGCTGATATTCGTGACGACCACAGCGGTCACCAGAATCAACGCCGTGATCGTCACAAGCGTCGCGATTTCATCCCGCCCCGACTGCTTCAGCAGACTGGACAAAACGGCTGCTGCAATACCGACGACCGCGATCTGGAACAGAACATGCAGATCTAAACTCACAACCGGAGCCTCCTCGCGTCAGATGAGCAAGATGACGACCAACACGCCGATGAGCGCGCCCGTCGTCTGAAATACGCGCTCGTAACGGGATCGGTCATGGACTGCCTCCCGCTCACGATCGGCCAGTGCCGCCAACGCCGCATCCAATTGACCGAGTTGTTCTTCCGGGCCGATAAGACCCGCTGTTCGACTGAACGCTTCGAGTACAGCGCGGTCTTCTTGCGTGATCGACAGTGTGTGCACGTGTAAAGAAAATGCCTGCGCGAACGCCTGTTGCGCGGTGACGCCCGGTTTTGCCAGGTGTGTTGCCACGTCCGCAAACAATTGCCGGACAGGGGACGCTCTGGTCTGGCCGCCCGCGGTCAGGCGGCGAATCGATTCGCCCAAGGGCAGACGGGCGTATGAAATATCGTTGCGTACACTGCGCAGCGCGGCCGCCAGTTCCCTCAGTTCTTCCGGCCGTCGCCTGTAGCGCGCCGCCTGTGCGCGGCCCATGGCGGTGGCTCCGGACATGACCGCTCCGGCGCCCGCGATCTGCAACAAATCTATCGCCACGCGCGTCTCACCTCGCGCAGGTCGGCGTCGTACACGCCGGAAACCGCCGGGTGCCCGCCGGTCCGGCGCAAGAACACGTACCGCTCGATCGCGCGCGCCCGGACGAGCGACGCGAGCACCGGGCGCCGCCGCAAATCGTCCACCGCCAGCGCGTGCACGGAAGCGATGAGTTTGACGCCCGCCCTCGACGCGTCCATCATGGCGCGGACATCGGCTGTGGTGCCGATTTCGTCGGTGATGATCACCTGGGGCGCCATGGCGCGCACCATCATGTACATCCCTTCGACTTTCGGACAGCCGTCCAGCACATCGGTCGCCGCTCCAACGTCAAATTGCGGCGCACCGTGAAAACTGCCGGCGATTTCCGAGCGCTCGTCCACAACTCCGACGCGCAGTGGACCGGCGTTCCCACGCAGGGATCCGTCGCCAAGCAGGCGCGCGAGATCGCGCAAAAGCGTGGTCTTGCCGGAAAGTGGCGGACCGACGAGCAGGCTTGACAGCAATTCCCCGTCCGGCCGCGTGATGAGAGACGCCACTTCCGATGCGCAGCCCGCCGCCTGACGCGCGATGCGGATGGCGATCGAACTGAAATCCCGGATCGTCCGGATATGGTCGTCGCCATCAAGCACGACGCGCCCAGCCACTCCGACGCGATGACCTCCGGGCAGCGTGATGTACCCCTGCCGGAGTTGGGATTCAGCCGCGTAAAGCGACGATTCAGTCGCAACCGCCAGGACATGCTGCAGGTGTTCCAGTTTCACCATCCTGTGCACCCGCGCCGGAACACCGACGAACGCCATGGGGCGTGCGATGCGCAGGCGAATTTCCTCCAACCGCCCAACTTCCGCAGCGTCCAGCGCCGCGGCTGCATCCGCCAGATCCGGTGGCAGCAGGCGAATGACAGCGGCGGGAACTCCCATGGTCCGCAGCAATCTTTCTCACCTCGTCACACACCCATGACTGCAAACGGGTTCACAGTTAGTCCATGTATATGGGACGAGAATAGGCTTTATACCATGGGCGTCCCCCCGCAGCGCAGGCGGCCGTTCGCGGTATTTCCGGGAAGGCGGGTGATCCGTCCTGCACCGGACATTCGTTTGGTGGATACATTACAGGAGAGAGGACTGCTCACCGATAAAAGAGCCTGTTCAAAAAGTGGGCAGGGAGTTCTGACATTCTTTTTGGGTACGTGAGGGAGCATTTCTGGCGATGACGCGGCAATGCGCCGGGCAGTTCTGCCACTTTTTGAACAACCTCTAAAAGGGAGTGAATGATCGGGTGGGAGTGACGATGATGCTTGTCACACGGTGGATTGTGGCATTTTTGATCATATTTCTTCTGCTCATGATGTGGGTGTTCAGTTGGCTGCAAAAGCGCGCGCTGCACTGAACATGCTATGGCGTTCGCCTGTCGGAACTGGGTTTATTCCATGTGCCCCTGTGCCAGCCGGCGCCATGCCCTACGCCCTTTGCTCAAACACCGCTTCGCGGAACTCGCCGAGTATAGGGCATAGCGCCGGCCCAGTAAACCTTGCCCATGGCGCGGGCACGGATCACGCGCGCGATACGTACAGTCCGCTGCGCGTATCGATAATGAGCCGGTCTCCCTCGTTGATAAAAAAGGGCACCTGGACAGAGTAGCCCGTTTCCAGCTTGGCGGGCTTGCTGCCGCCTGTCGCCGTGTCCCCGCGTATGCCCGGCTCCGTCTGGACCACGGTGAGTTCCACGGTGTTCGGGAGATCGACGCCGATGGCCTCGCCCTCATACAGGACCACGATGCAGTTCATGTTCTCCTTGAGAAAATTGATCTCATATTCAAGCTGCTCTCTCGGTATATTCAACTGTTCAAATGTCTCCGAATCCATAAACGTGTAATTGGATCCGTCATTGTACAGGTACTGCATCTGGCGGTTCTCGATCCGCGCGCGCGCCACCTTTTCGCCCGCCCGGAACGTGGTCTCCTTCACCGCGCCCGTCCGGATGTTTTTCAGTTTCGTCCGGACAAATGCGGCGCCCTTTCCCGGCTTGACGTGCATGAACTCGATGACCCGCCAGATCGCGCCATCGTACTCGATGGTCGTTCCCGGCCGGAAGTCGTTGCTTGATATCATTCCCCCGCACATCCTTTGATCGCTATAGTATGATCAATTCCTTGTCCGATCGCGCCAGAGACTCACAGCCGTCACGCCCGACGACAACGGCGTCCTCGATGCGGACTCCCGCGAACCCCTCGATATAAACACCAGGCTCAACCGTGACCACCATTTCTTCTTGTAACACGTCCGGCGAATCGGATGCAAGCCGCGGCGCCTCATGCGTCTCCAGGCCAAGCCCGTGACCAAGGGCATGGCCAAAAGCATCGCCGTACCCTGCGCCTCTGATCACGCCGCGCGCCGCCTCGTCCACCGCGGCGGCCGGGGCTCCGCCATGCACCGCGGCCATTCCCCGTCCGTGCGCGACAAGCACGAGGCTGTACAGTTCCCGCATGCGTTCTGTCGGCCGCCCCACGCACACCGTGCGGGTCATGTCCGAGCGATAGCCGTTTAGCACGGCGCCAAAATCCAGTACGACAAACTCGCCTTCGCCGATCACGCGCGCCGACGCCGTACCGTGCGGCATGGCCGAACGCTCTCCGCTTGCGACGATCGTGTCAAACGCCGTGCCGGAGG
>JAJZZT010000348.1 GCA_021797415.1 Bacillota bacterium | reverse complement strand
GTCGGCAAGAGTACGACGGCGCGCATCATCCAGGCGCTGCTCGCGCGCGGGCCCGGTTCGCCGAAGGTCGATCTGGTGACGACGGACGGTTTCCTGTACCCCAACCGCGTCCTGGAACAGCGCGGCATCATGGATCGCAAAGGCTTCCCGGAGAGCTACGACATCAAGCGGCTGATCCGCTTCCTATCGGACGTGAAATCCGGCCGTCCGGAGGTGGAGGCTCCCGTGTATTCCCACCTGGAATACGATATCCTTCCCGATGAACGCCTTGTCATCCGCCGGCCCGACGTCATGATCCTCGAAGGGCTGAACGTCCTGCAGACCGGCGGCGCACGCGGTTCGGGACAGATCCCGCCCGTCTTCGTCTCCGACTTTTTCAACTTCTCCATCTATGTCGACGCGCCGGAGAGCCACGTCCGCCGCTGGTACATCGAACGCTTCCAGACCCTGCGCGTCACCGCGTTTCGTATGGAGCGGTCGTATTTCCGGCGCTACGCGAGCCTCACGGAAGAGGAGGCCGTCCGGGTGGCCGGCGACATCTGGGACCGGATCAACGGTCTCAATCTCAAGGAGAACATCGCCCCCACCCGCGACCGCGCCGATCTCATCCTGCAAAAAGGCGAACACCACGCCGTGCTGGGCGTCCATCTGCGCAAGCTGTGACACTGCGTGACTCTGCGCGACTCTGACATCCCCACAAACCACCCCCGCCCAGGAAAAATAGTGTTCACAACCCGTGAAACTTTTTCCTTTCCATTCCGTCTATATTTATGTACTGGATTGCACGCCGGCCGGAATACACCCGCCGCATGTCGCGCGCACGGACCGGCACCCGTCCCGCCGGTCCGGCACCGCAATCCTGCGCATTCTTCCGCGTTCACGCGCGGCAGGTTGACAAAGGGGGTTTACATAGTTTGAACAACCGCATGAACATCGCGCGGGCGTCCACGCTCGCCCTGCTGCTGGCACTTGCGCCGGGAGCCGCGTTTGCGCAAAGCGGCGGGCAGACGCACAGCGGCGCGCAAGACATCACCGGCGCGCAGTCTCAGGCAATCGCGCAGAAACTGCTCCCCATCCCGAAGGGCTACATTGCGCTGGGAGGTTCATCGCAGACTTCCCTCTCACCCGAATACGGGCCAGTCTACATGGTGATTTTCCAAGAACCGCAGTCCATCCAGTCGCCGGGTCCGTCCAGCTCGGTCCAGGTCACCGTGGACGCCCGGACAGGTCAGATCGTGCAGTACTTCCAGATCAAGGCGTCCTCCTACAGCCTGCCCGCAAGCGCCGCCAACACCGTATCGCAAAGTGCGGCAAAACGCATCGCGACCACTTGGCTCGCCAGGCTCAATCCGCAGCACGCGCGGATGTCCCTGATCGGCTCGGGTGAGTGGGGAGGGCTGCCGGTCGCCCAGAGCCGGTACTCGTTTGTCTTCGCGCACACGGTCCATGGAATCCCTGTCGCATTCCAGAGCGCATCCGTCATGCTCGACGCCGGCGGACAGCTTGTGGGCTACCAGGCCGACTGGCAACAGGCGACGCTGCCGTCCCCGCCCGCGCACGCACTGTCGCAGCAGACGGCCGAACAGGCCTACATCAAGGCACTGCAACTCCGCCTGATGTACGTGACGCCCTTCAATCCGTTCACCGCGGCGCCCGGCCCGTACGTGCTCACTTACGGACTCACGGCAAATGCTCTCGTCGCGCCGATCAGCACGGACGCCATGCCGCCCGGCATATGGATCTCCGCCACGACAGGCAGGGCGCTGAATGCATTGGGACAGCCGATCGCGCCGACCGCGCCCTATGAGCCGCTCGTGAAGGGCGGCCCGACTCATCTTCCATACGCTCACCGCAAGCAGATGTCCCGGCAGCAGGCCGAAACGCTGGCCAAAACGGTGATCCCCTCTGGTTTCACGCTGGCGAGCAGCAACCGGTCGACCACCATGGGCACCGCTTCCGGCACGTCCCCTTACTACTGGAATTTCACCTTCCAGAAAGTCGGCCAATCGTCCTACTCCGTCACCGTCAATCCGCTGTGGCACACGATCATGAACATGAACCAGTTCTACTATGCGGCGGCGTCGCCACAGGGCGCTGCCGCCGGAGCGCCCACACACGCGCACAGCCTGTCCGGCACTCGGCTCACGGCCATCGCCACAGCGTACGTCGAGAAGCTCAACCCGCAGGCCATGGGCGCCCTTGCGCTGCGCCCAGCGATGGCATTCGGCGGACAACCGGGCAGCGCCAGCCGCTCCTTCATCTTTTTGGACCACGGCATTCCCGCGCAAAACGATATCGTCCAAGTCATGCCGGACCGTTTTACAGGCGCGGTCACCGGGTACTTCAGCAGTTTTCTCCCATCATCGCCCGTTCCCGCGCCGGGCAGGGTGATCCCGCTCGCCCAGGCGCAGGAGGCGTACGCCAGGAAATATCCTGTGCGCCTGGAGTACGTGCTGCCCCTGCGCGAAAATCCGTCCGCGCCACAGCTCTATTTCGCTCCGGGGCAGAGTTCGTGGACATTCTCGTCGCAGGCCCTGCTCGCCTATGTTGCCGTTCCGTCCAATCCCCCGCAGTTTCTCAACGCAAAAACCGGCCAGTGGCAGTCCTACCAGTCGACGGGCGTCGCCGTACCCGCCGACATCAAGGGGCACGCCGGTGAACAGGCGATGCTTCTGCTCATACGCAACGGCGCGCTTGCCGTGCAAAACGGCAAGGCGCACCCCGACGCCGCGATGACGCGCGGTCAGTTCATCACGCTGCTTGTGAAAGCCAGCCAATACTACATGACAAACAGTCAACAGACACAGGCATTCCCGGATGTCGGCCCGGGCAGCCCGAATTATGCCGCCGTCCAGCAGGCCGTGCTGGACGGCATCCTGCAACCCGGGGGCGACTTTCACCCGGACCTGCCGGTCACGCGCAACGACGCCGCGCACTGGCTGGTCGCCTATCTCGGGTATCAGAAGCTCGCCGGGGAGAGCGGACTGTTCCGCCTTCCCTTTCACGACGCCTCCGCCATCCCCGCGAACGATCAGGGAGACGCGGCGATCGCGACGCGCCTTGGCCTGATCGCGCCGCAAAACGGGAACTGGAACGGCGCGCAGCCGCTCACGGTGGCCCAGGCGGCCGTCGCCGTGGTTGCCGCGCTGCAGTTTCATGCAGGCCATACGGGTTAGAGGACAGGGGGTAAAGTCCCTGCCCTGCTGCCCCCCTCCGCAGACAGCACCGCAACGGCGAAGAGCCATCGCACCGCTCCGTACTGCCGTTGTAGTACGTCACAAGAAAACGGTGGGAATCGTCGTTATGACAAAGGATGACGCGGGAGGTCGGACAATGCACCTGCAATGGGGATCTCTTACAAATGAGATGGCTCATCTTGACGACGGCGTTTCCATCGACCTGTCCGACCACTCCGTGGTCCGGCGCGGGAAGCGTTATCCACTGTCCCACCTGCAGTATCGGCTGCTGCTGTGCATGGCGGCGCAGGTGAATCAACTGGTGAAAAAAGACACTCTCCTGCAGCAGGTGTGGGAAACCACGCTTGTGAGCCCGAACGATGTCCACCTGTGCGTGAGCCGAACGAGAAAAGTGCTTGAGGACGTTCCCGCCCAGCCCAAATATTTGCATACCATTCATGGGCAGGGCTACATTTTGCGGTCGTACTCCCATATGGGCGCGAACCGATCCACCGAACGGAATGGATTTTCCAAATAACAGGTTTATGTCCATTTCGATAGGAAATTCGACACTCGTTGGGGTGTATGATGGTGATAGGTAATATTTAGTAGTATTGAATGTGAAATGATCATGTGCCTGATTCAGCAATACTGCTGATCCCATGTCGTTGATCGCACGATTCAAATTTGTGACACCATTCTTTGATGGCCAATTATCTCTTGCTAATTGCAAGAGATAATTTTCTAAAAATAGAAATTATTTAAAAGAAAAGGGGGTTGGGTATGAATTTAAAATCAGTAATGGGCTTGTTCAGCGCGTCTGCGGTGCTTACGGGAACCATGTTTGTTGGAAGTGCACAGGCTGCCTCTGTAACACCTCAAAATGATATTATGTACGAATGGCAGATTACCAGTGTGGGCTCACCCTACACTACGTACGGGGCATGGAATTATGGAACTAGGAGGCTGTCCGAGTAAAATCAAGGA
>JAJZZT010000233.1 GCA_021797415.1 Bacillota bacterium | reverse complement strand
CCGGGCGTTGTCTGGCCAGCTCCGCCACGCGCGACGGCCATCAGGTCGCGTTGGTCGTGCTGCGGGACGGAAATGATTGGGCGGATTCTATCCGTCTTCTGACGTACGGACTCACTGCCTATGAACGGCGCAATGTCGCGCAGTGGGTGCACCGGGAATACCGTGCGAAAGTGCGGTACGGCGTCGCGCAGAGCGTCCTTCTGGTGCCGCGGGGGAGACTGGTCTATCCGCTGCATCGCGATGAGACGGCCGCGATTGTGGATCATGTCGGCAAGCTGCGCACACTGGCCGCTCCGGTGCGGCCGGGACAATTGGCGGGGTATGTGGAGTATCGCCTGCATGGGCAGACAATCGGCCGTCTGCCGCTGGTCGCCGCGGGCGAAGTGAAAGCAAAGGGGCTGTTCGGCCGTCTGAGAGAACTCTTCTTCTGAAATATCGGTTGCCTATTTGCGATCTCGGGAGAGGAGATCGGGCATTGATGATGAATAACATATGGTTCGGCCTGTTCATGACCGGCATTGTTGTCGCCGCATTCACGGGAAGGATCGATCAAGTCACACAGGGTGTGTTAAACGGCGCCAAGGATGGCGTGCTGGTGTCGCTCGGGCTGATCGGCGTCATTTCGTTTTGGCTTGGGATCATGCGCATCGCGGAGGATACCGGGCTGGTGCAGAGCCTGGCGCGCCTTGTCAGGCCGTTCGCGCGCTGGCTGTACCCCTCTGTTCCTCCGGACCACCCGGCGATGGGGGCGCTCATCGCGAATATGAGCGCGAACATTCTGGGACTGGGCAACGCGGCCACGCCGCTTGGTCTCAAAGCCATGCGCGAATTGCAGGCATTGAACGAGAACCGTGAGACGGCGTCCGACGCCATGTGCACTCTGCTGGCCTTGAATACGGCCAGTCTCACGCTGATCCCGGCGACCGTCATCGGTCTGCGGATGGAGTTTGGTTCTCGCAACCCGGCGGATATCGTCGGCAGCACGATCCTCGCCACCTTTGTGGCGACGGCGGTCGCAATCTGGCTTGACCGCCACTTTCGCGCGCGCGCCAGGTCGCACGGCCGGGGGGATGGCGCATGATCGGCGAAATTTCCGCGTGGGTCCTGCCCATGACATTGGCGGGCATTCTTGTTGCGGGAGCGGCGCGCCGCGTTCCGGTGTACGATTCATTCCTGGCTGGTGCGACAGACGGTTTCTCGACAGCGGTGAGCCTGATCCCGCAACTGGTTGCCATGATGGTGGCCGTCAACGTCTTTCGCGCATCCGGCGCCCTGTCGGTGATGATCCATTTTATCGAACCCCTGCTGCACAGGCTCCGGTTTCCCGCCGAACTGGTGCCGCTGGCTCTGCTTCGGCCGATCTCCGGATCCGGTTCGCTCGCGATCGTCACGGATCTGTTCAAACATGCGGGTCCCGACTCGTTTGTCGGCCGTGCCGCCTCTGTGATGCAGGGCAGCACGGACACCACGCTGTATGTCCTGACGGTGTATTTCGGCAGTGTGGGGATCCGCCGTCCGCGGTACGCCGTGAAGGTGGGATTGTTGTCGGATTTTATCAGTGTGATCGCGTCAGTGCTCGCTGTGCGGCTTTTTTTTCCATAAAACCATGCGGATGACTGAGGAGGCTTGCGGTGAATCAGGGTGAACGACTGCAGAAGGTATTGGCGAAGGCGGGAGTGGCGTCGCGCCGCGCAAGTGAAGAGTTGATTACGTCGGGGCGGGTGAAGGTCAATGGCGCGGTCGTGCGCGAACTCGGCTCCCGGATCGCGGCGGAGGACCTCGTCGAGGTTGACGGTCGCCCCCTTCATGGTCCGCAAAAACGGATATATGTGCTGCTCTATAAACCGGTCGGCTGCGTGACGACGCTAAAGGACCCGCAGGGGCGCAGTACAGTGCTCGATTATGTGCAGGGCGTTCCGGAGCGCATTTTCCCGGTCGGCCGTCTTGATTACGAGACAAGCGGCGTTCTCGTGCTGACCAATGACGGTGAATTGTCCAACATGCTGATGCATCCGCGCTATGGAATCACCAAAGTGTACGAAGCGGTCGTCATCGGGAAACCCAAGGACAGCGAGTTGCAATCGCTGCGCGACGGCATCGAGCTTGACGGTGTCAGGACGAGTCCGTGCGAGGTGGCGGTGCAGGGGACGGACGGACGCAGCACCCGCCTGGTCATCACGCTGCACGAAGGACGCAACCGCCAGGTGCGCCGCATGCTGGAAGCCGTCCATCACCCCTGCGTCCGGCTGGCGCGCGTGCGTTACGGCATCCTGACGCTGCGCGGGCTGCGTCCGGGCGCGTGGCGCACCATCCGGTCCGATGAAGTCACCGCCTTGCGCAACGCGGCGAAGCAAGGGCGTACGTTTGCAGACAAGCGGCGCCTACGGTAATCTATGGGGAGAGTGACGACTTGGCAGGGGAGGAAATCGCGTGGATGTGAGTCGCGAGCGGATCCTGGTCGTCGACGACGAGGAGCGGATCCGCCGCTTGGTGCGCATGTATCTTGAAAGGAATGCATTTGCGGTCGAGGAGGCCGAAGACGGAGCGGAAGCGCTGTCCAAGGCGCTTGGCACGGATTACGCCCTCATTATTTTGGATCTGATGCTTCCGGGCATGGACGGCAGGGATGTTTGTTCCGAAATCAGGCAGTACAAGGATACGCCGATCATCATATTGACCGCTTCCGGCGACGAGAGCCAGCGCGTGCACGGATTTGAGCTCGGTGCGGACGACTACGTGGTCAAGCCGTTCAGCCCGCGCGAACTCATCATGCGCGTCAAGGCGCTGTTGCGCCGCAGCGGCGCGGGTGTGGAGGACAAGCAGGCCGCCTTGGGACATATCCTTACATTTCCCGGTCTCGTGATCAATGTGGATTCGCGCAAGGTCATGGTGGAAGAGCAGGAGGTCCTGCTCACGCCCAAGGAGTTTGAACTGTTGCTCTACCTCGCGCAACGGCCGGAAAAGGTCTTCAGTCGCGAGGAACTGCTGCGTGATGTCTGGAATTACCAGTTTTTCGGCGACCAACGGACAGTGGATACGCATGTCAAACGTCTGCGGGAGAAACTCGGGCGCGCATCCGCCCGCGTTCCGCACCATATTCATACGGTGTGGGGGGTCGGTTACAAGTTTGAGGTGACCGGGCAGTGATTCGCCAGAGCATTGTGCGCAAGCTCTGGCTGACGATCGTCGGGCTGGTGCTGGTGGTGCTGCTGATTCTGGCTCTGTATCTTGCGCAGTTTTTTGCGTCGTACGTCCAGACGGTGCAGCGCAACGATCTGTTGAGCCAGGCCGGCATGGTGAGCCGGTTGCTTGGACGAGAACCTGATTCCTTGCTCGCGTCGGAGATCGGCGCGCATATGAAACCCATCGCCCATAGTCATCTCTATCTTATTCCCCCCTCTACGGAGAGCGCGCGGACGAAACACCTTCTGGACACGTTCTCCTCCTCTGAGCGCCTGACGCTGTCGCGCGGCCTGCCGGTGATCCGCCGGGGCATGCCGCCTATCGTCGCGCCGTCTGTCCCGCTTGTTTCGCGAACCGGCCTGTACGTTTTGGCTCCTGTGCAAACTGCGTCCGGCCGGACGGCGGCCTACGCGATCATCATGGAAGCGGCGGGTGTTTCGGCGGGCGATCCCACGCGGACCATCACCAGCCTGATCATCTTTGCGGTCGTTCTGGGAACCTTATTGACAACGGGCCTGGCGTTTGTCGTATCGAAAAATTTGTCTCAACCGCTGATCGAGATGAATGCGGCGGCGGCGGAAATGGCCAAAGGCCATTTTGACATGCGGGTGCGCGTGGTGACTAAAGATGAAGTCGGACGGCTCGGACAGACATTCAATCATGTCGCGGCAGAACTGGAACGCTCTGTTCGCGCATTGCGCCAGGAGAAAGAGGAGGTGGCGGGAATCCTGACCGCCATGACGGACGCCGTGCTCGCGGCGGATTTGACGGGTCAGGTGACGCTGCTCAACCCTGCGGCCATCCGTCAGGTGGGACAGGCAAGGGGCGGAGCGGACGGCGGAATTCTGCTGCCGCCGGAAATGATGGAGATGCAACGGGATGTCGTGCGGGCCAATGAAGCGGTCGTCCGGGAATTCAACTGGCGCGGCCACGACCTCGTGGCTACCATGACACCGCTCTATGAGCCGGACGACCCCGGCGCAT
>JAJZZT010000279.1 GCA_021797415.1 Bacillota bacterium | reverse complement strand
CGCGCAGGCTCTTCATCAAACCGGTACGAAGGCAGCCGCGGAAGCCGCGGCGCAGGCTTTTTGGCCCCCGGCTTGATCCCCTCCGTTCCGTTCACCGTCACATCCGCAATGTACTGCAGCAACTTGGTGCCGCGATCCAGCCGCTTGCGAAACGTGAACAGCTCCGGGTGTGTCTCGATCATCCGCACCGTATAGCGTCCGCTGCGAAACTCCTCATGCTGGACAACGTTGTCGAGAAAAGGGATGTTCGTCTTGACACCGCGAATACGAAACTCGGCCAGCGCCCTGTGCATCTTGCGCACGGCGGCGTCAAACGTGAGCGCCCACACCGACACCTTTTCCAGCAATGAATCGTAGTACGGCAGAATGCGCGCTCCGCTGAAGCCGTTCCCGCCGTCCAGCCGGATGCCGAAGCCGCCGCCCGTCCGGTAGGCGACAATCCTCCCGGTATCCGGGAAAAAATTGTTTTGCGGGTCTTCTGTCGTCACCCTGCACTGGATGGCATAGCCGCGGCGTACAATCTCCGTCTGGCTTGCGATGCCGATCTGCCCGTCTTGCAACGCGACGCCCTGTGCGATCAATATCTGCGCCTGCACGATATCGATGCCGGTGATCAGTTCCGTGATCGTGTGTTCGACCTGGATCCGCGGATTGACCTCAATAAAGTAGAACTCTCCGTTTTCTCCAAGCAGAAATTCGACGGTGCCCGCGTTGACGTAGCCGACGGAGCGCATCATCCGCAGCGCCGTCTCGCAGATGCGGATGCGCAGTTCATCCGGCAGCATGGACGGCGCAACCTCGATGACCTTTTGATGGCGTCTCTGGATCGAGCAGTCGCGTTCATACAGATGGACAATATTTCCGTGCTGGTCGCCCAGAATCTGCACTTCAATATGTTTGGGGTTATCAACCAATTTTTCCACGTAAACGCTCGACTCGCCGAACGAAGTCTGCGCCTCGGAACTCGCGCGCGCAAACGCTTCGACCAGTTCCCCGTCTCCGCCCACCACGCGCATCCCGCGTCCGCCGCCGCCGCTTATCGCCTTGAGCATCAGGGGATAGCCGTGCGCCCCGGCAAATGCGCGCGCCTCCTCCACCGCCACGGGTCCGGCACTGCCCGGCACGACCCGCACGCCCGCTTGCAACGCCATCTGGCGAGCCGTGACCTTGTCGCCGAACATCCTCAGATGCTCGGGACCCGGACCGATGAAGACGATGCCCGCTTCCGCGCATGCTGTGGCAAACTCGGCGTTCTCCGACAAAAAGCCATAGCCGGGGTGAATGGCGTCACACTCATGCCGCTTCGCGATTTCGATGATCTCCGATATATTGAGATAGGCTTCCACGGGACTCTGGCCAAGCCCCACGAGGTACGCCTCGTCGGCCTTGTACCTGTGCAGGGCCAGACTATCCTCTTTCGAATAAATCGCGACGGTCCGAATACCGAGTTCCGTACACGCGCGACAGATGCGAATCGCGATCTCGCCGCGGTTGGCGACCAACACCTTTCCGAACGTCACTTCGCTCTCTCCTTTTTGAACAACCACTACAGGACGATCATGTCGCGCGGGAACCGGGTGAGCACCTCCGCGCCGTCGCCCGCAATGGCCACATCATCCTCAATGCGGACGCCGTACCGATCCGGCAGGTAGACCCCCGGTTCCACCGTGAACACCATACCCTCGCGCACCGTCAGGACATTGCCCGCCACGACGCTCGGCGGCTCGTGCGGTTCCAGCCCGAGACCATGCCCCGTGCGATGGGTGAAATGCGCACCGAACCCCTCCCGTTCGATCACTTCCCGCACGGCGCGGTCAATCTCGCCGAACGTCACCCCTGGCCGACACATGGCCACTCCTTCCGATTGTGCCCGCCGTACGATTTCGTACGCGCGAATCGCTTCTGCGTCCGGATCCGCAAACGCCAGCGTTCGCGTGATATCGGCGGCGTATCCATCCACCACGGCGCCGTAGTCAAGCACGATCAGTTCCCCCGGCGCCGTTCTCTTGTCGGACGGAGCTCCATGCGGCAGCGCGCCGCGCGGACCCGACCCGACGATAGTCGCGAAGGGAAGCCCCTGCGAACCAAGCTGCCGCAGCCTGTATTCCAGCTCGGCCGCGATCTCCAATTCGCTCATGCCCACTTTGAGCAGCGGGAGCGTCAGATCCAAGGCGCGGTCGACCATCCCGGCGGCCCGTCGGATCGCCTCCACCTCGTCCGGTTCTTTGTACATGCGCAATTGGGCCGTCATGTCATCGACAGCGTCCATCCCGCACCCCAGGCGCGCGACAGATCGATATTCAAACTGGCGCAGAGCCATTTCTTCATAGCCTACGGCGCTTGCGCGGGAAATGCCGAGCAAACGGGCAAATTCATCAAAAGCCGCCGCCGGTCCCGCGTCGTCCGAATAGCTGAGCACACGCGACTTGGCATGTCCGGCGGGCAATCCCGGAACCTCAAGCTTCGGAACGAGCAGGGCCACCGCGCCGTCCTGTGACACACCGCAGAGAGTGAGCCGCTCGCTCAGATGGATGGCCGACCCCGTAAGATAGCGGAATGTCGCGCCAGGAGCGGCAACGAACTGCGTCAACCCACGTTGATCCAGCAAGGAAACCAGTTTTTGCACGCGCGAGCGTATGTCCATAAAACCCGCCTCCCCTTTGTCTCACGTCCCGGATTTGATGGCAGGCCCGACCACCGTTACGCGCAACTGTGCCGACAACCCGTCGGCGTACGCGCTGACCACCGCGGGACCTTGCCGTGTAAAGACCGCCACTCCGCGCGCCACTGTGACGCCGGGAGTGAGCGACCGCCATTTTGCGGAAGCCGCCACATCGACCGGCCGCGAGCCGTTTCCCTGGTAAATGGCGCGCAGCGGCGTTCGTTTCCCCTGGTAAACGAGCAGATGCCCGGATGGTCTGGCAATCGTGAGGGACGCGCCCGACTGGGTATCCTGCACATCGAATGTGGCCACGCCGTTTTTGGTCACGGCGATATCCGTGATGTTCATGCCAAGCGGCGCTCCGTTCCACAGCACGTTCGACGGATGGCTCGTCGCCGTCCAACGGTTGTTCGCGCCGCTCGGATAGGTGTCCGCATAGGTCGTCACATCGGCCGCCGGCAGTTGCAGATCCCGCTTTCCTCCGGCCTGGACGATCGATATGTCATACCGGTGAGAGTGATTTGACTCCGGGGTGTTCAGCACATCGTTAATCCAGTCATAACTCGTCGGAACCGCCTCGCGCGCATTGATGCGCCAGATCATCACCCCGCTGCCCGGCAGTCCCCTGTCAAATGAAATCGGCTGCACGTTGTCGATCAGGAAGTATTCCGGCACGCCGCTTGCCGGACGCAATTCGTAAACGACGGGATGGGTCTCGATCGGCGGCAGCGTCAGTCCGGTGATGCTCTCCGTGATCAGGGTGGGGTGAATCCAGCCCAGAAAGATACGGGAAAACGGATCGAGCTCGGCCGGCAGTGTTCCCTGCGGATAGCCGTTCCAATTGCCCGTTCCCATGACGGTCCACGGTCCGTCGCCCTGACCCGCGTTCGCGGCGGAGGACGTGTCGTACATGTCGTCGAGACCCAGCAGATGCCCCATTTCATGCACGTAGACGCCAAGTGTGGAAGGCGTCCCGGATTGGTCCGCCAATTCAGGCACGAGCGCATAATTCGAGACAATAACCGCACCGTGCACGCCGCCCGGCTGCAGATGACCCGTGACTGCCCCGCCGTCAAACCCGCCTGCGGCGGACGATCCGGGGCGGGCGGTCCTGTGCGCCGTCGCCGGAAGCGGCACGCTGATTGAGCGCGCGAGCGTGTTCTCCACGGGCCAGATCAGACTGGCATCCTGCGGGGCGACATCCGCGCCATAGCCCGAGAACACGATGGACAGGTACGGCAAGCGGCCGTGGCTTGCATAGGGAGTAAAATTGAAATGATCTTTTTCCAGAGTACGGATGGTTGCGGCCACCAGTCCGTCGTCATTGTGCGGAAAAGGGCTGTTCGATCCGTTGTTCTTGCCTGCGTAGTACGCCTCGCCTTGCGGCAAAGGAAGAAATTGACCCGGATGAAGTGGATTGCCCACGACCGAACCGGTCAGATTGAACTGGCCGTACGACACCTGCTTGTAGTAGCTTGCGACAGAACCCGTCGCGCCAAAATACAAT
>JAJZZT010000361.1 GCA_021797415.1 Bacillota bacterium | reverse complement strand
GTGCCCCATGTTCAAGCCGACCTGATAAAAGTAGGTGTCGTCCGAGACTTCCAGCGCCTTGCGCAGGCCGATCACGCCAAAGCCGACCGGGTTCCAGCTCTGCATGAAGTAATTGCCGATCCAGAGGCCGCCCTGGTCGTTCACCTTCAGGGACGGCGTTATCTCGTGATTCATCAGGGCCGCCATGGCCGTGAGCATCTTTTGCGTGGATCCCGGCATGTACAGTCCGCTGATCGCCCGGTTGAACCCGGCCTGGTTCGCAAGGTATTGCTGGTAGTGAGCCTGGCTGATACCGCCGGTCCACCAGTTAGGGTTGTACGTGGGATAGCTCGCCATGGCCAGCACGGCGCCGGTGTGCACATTCATCACGACAATGGTCCCGGAATGGGCGTTTGTCTCCCCGCGGTTGCGCAGGTACTGGATACGGCTGATGAGCGCCTGTTCCGCGTCTTTTTCCAGTGCTCCGTTCATGTTCAGAATCAGGTTGTTGCCCTGGGTGGGCGGTTGGTACACGGCGCCTCCCGGTTGCGGAACGCCCGCGTTGTTCACCGGGATTTTCATGGCGCCGGAGTGACCGCGCAGCACGCTTTGGTACTGCTGCTCAAGTCCGGCCAGACCGACCTGGTCGTTTGGACTGTAGCCGTGCGCCGCAAACCAGGACGCTTCGGACGACGGGATCGGGCCGACATACCCCAACTCGTGGGCGCCAAGTACGCCTTGCGGATAAACGCGGCGCGGCGTGGCCATCATGATGATGCCGGGCAGACTGTTGCGGTGTTCTGCCACATACGAAATCTGCAATGGCGTGGCGTTTTGCGTGAGCGTCGAGGCGGCTTCCCATTGATTGGTGACGACCATCGCACGATACAGGCTCGCCGCCTTCATGCCGAGCGGGCCGGACAGTCGCTTGGCCACCGCGCGGGCGGATTGCGAATCGTTTGGATAGCGGACGTACAGAATGCTGAACTGCGGCGTATTGGTGGCGAGCACCATTCCCTGGCTGTCAAAAATCTTGCCGCGCGGGCCGGGAATGGGCAGCGTGGAATAGTTTTGCACCTGCACGAGCGTATCGTATTGACGGCCGAGCGTAATCTGCACATAGCCCAGCCGGACAACGAGAGTCGTCATGGCGAGCGCGATCGCGGAGGCGAACCATGCGACGCGCCGCGTGGTCAATGATCGCTTTGGACGTTCCTCCCTGGGCACCAGCACGGCTCTTCTCTCCTATCGATTGAATGAATGATCGCATAACCCCCCAAAAACTGACCACCGCAATCCGTGCGCCTTGAGCAAAGCGCCTATCCCATCCGCATGCGATCGACATACCCTATAGGGACTTATGACGGAAGGAGGCAAAAGCCATGTACGGCGTGTTTGGTGGGTATACCCGCTGGGCGGTGGTTTTTCTCATCATCTTCGTCCTGTTCTTCCTCTTCGTGCCGGCTTATGGTGCGGGCCCTGTCGCATCAGCCCCGGCGGCCGTCTACTAGAGGTTGTTAAAAAGGGGTGAGAAACTCCCCGGCGCATTGCCGCGTCATCGCCAGGAATGCTCCCTTACGTACCCAAAAACGTACGCTCGGTGCGCATTCCTGGCTGCTTCCTAGGGGACTTGGGATAATCCACATTCCGTCAGGCGCACTGCGCGGGTCTTACCTGCCCTCTTTTTGAACTGGATCTATTATACTCGGCAATCATGAAGAAAGGTTGAACGATTGACGCAAAAACCGCAGCAAGCGCGGCGGCCATTTTGCATCTTTTACTCACCTTTCGGAATTTAGTTCAACAGTGTCCCCTTGACCCGTCCGATGACGGCCCTGGTTTCAGCCTGTGAGATAAGCGCTGGAGAAGTTCAGCGCAAGCCGTGCGAAGTGGGTTGCCGCGGCAAAGTTCAGCGAGATCGCGCCCAGACAGTGGCCTGCAACCGTAACGCTCTGGCCGCCGGGAAAGGGCGTCGTCGCGCCCTGGACAGGCCCAGTCACCGTGAGATCACTGTTATTCTCCACGATATTTCCATAAACAGATCCGTGGATCATCTCATTCTGACCGGTCGCCAACACCGCCACCGCCTTTTTATGGGAATTGGACACGTCGCCGTAGAGGGTGAACCCGTTGCCGGCCAGGACCAGCTCGCCGTGGATTCGGACTGGCCATTGCGGCGATCCGATCACGACGTTGTTTCCGGTCACGACGAGCGGCCCTTTAATATAGGGCATTTTCTTGGAGCGATCCTCGCCGGAACTCCCTTTTCCGGAGCTTTTGCTGGAATTCCCATCGTTGGAGTTCTGTTTGCCGGAGTTCTCATTGCCCGAATTTCCATAGACAGGTGATCCGGATAACACATCGCCATTCCCCGTCACAATTCCACCGCACGTGATGGGCCCGTTCAGGCTGTCGTTGTTGCCCAGCAGCAGGACGGTGCCGATGCCGTGGGAGTCGACCGCCGCGCCGGACCCTGTGACGACGATGGTGCGCGCCGAAAGCAGGCGGAGGGTGTCGCCCGTTCCCGTGATAACGACCGTGCGGGCGGCAGAACCGGCCACAGTGTCATGGTCCCCCTGAATCCACGCCGTCGCCGTGTCCGGGGGTATGACCTGGCTGTTTGAGTAAACAGCGCTGACCACATTCAGGCGTGAAAATCTGCTCACGACGGCCGATGCGCCGTTGACGGTGATGCTGCCGCCGTCATTTTCCCCTGTGGCGGAAACCGGTGTGGCGCCCGTGTTGGATACGGACAGGGAGCTGATGTCCTTGAGATGGCTCACAATCGTCAGGCTGGCCACCTGGCGGGCGCCTCCGCCTGTTCCGGAAGCAGGGAGCTGGATGCGGCCCGACTCGGTCAGCGTCACCGCGCCGTGCCCGGAAACGCCGGTTGCCTGCAGCGTGACGGACATCGCGCCGCCAACCGGCCTGCCCACCGTCACAACATCCGCAAAAGGCGGGGCTTTCAGTTCAAGTTCGGCGAGATCGCCTTCCACCGCCGCCTGCAACCGGGAATGCGCGCTGTCCGACCGCAGATTGACCGCATTCGCGTCTTTCACGATCAGGGCGGCTGCGGCATCCACTCCCATGCGCGCATTGTACAGCGCCTGGGTGCGGTGACGGTCAAACGCCGCGGACTGGTAGGATTGACTGACATACGACAGGATGGCCGCGGCGGCAAGTGCGAGGACGGCAATCAGCAGGACGGCCGCGATGAGCGTGGCGCCCTGCTCATGCGAGGCGTCCTGGGGATCGCCGTCTTGTTTTCTCGATCCAGGCCGTCGTTCGCTCACGGCCTCGCCTCCCCTCGCGTCATGGCCGTCCATCGCGCGGTGTCAATAGTCCTGCAAGCCGATCATGAACTGGTACGTGGCGACCGCCAACTGCGGTCCAGCGCCGCCCTGTCCCGCGCTTTTCGTCGCAAGGCGGGCGGAGAAGGCGGATGCGCTCAACACCCGGAAGGTTGTGCCAAAAAAATCAGTCCCCTCGGAAAAAATCGGCGTCACAGCCGAGGACGGCGGGTAGACAGAGGGATTGGCTCCGGGATTATACGCAAGACCGCCGGGAAACAGGCCGATGACAAACCGCCCATTGTAGGGTACGGCCGCGACACAGACAAAGTCTGACGCCGCCGCGCCGTACACGGCGGCCGATGAAGGCGCGATGCCCTTGAGATTTGTGACTCTGAGCGCCAGAACGGGCACGGATCCCGCGGTGGGCCCCGCCACAAAGGCGCCAGCCGGAGTGACGGTGCCGAGCTCGACGGCATTTTGCGCCAGCCGCTCCAGCGTCCAGTAGACCTGCGAAGTGTCCGCCAGTCCTGTCGTTCCCCCGCCGATGGAACTGTACACGCCAGCGACAGCGCCGAACAATGCCACGAGAGCGACGGAAACCAGACTGGCGATGGCCACCGAGGCAAGCAGTTCAATCAGCGTCATGCCGCCGTCGGCGCACAGTCCGCTTTTGCGGCGCCAATGGCCGGACGCTTTTTGCATCATAAGGCTATCCTCCTGTCTGCGAGGCGGACTGGACCTGATCCACGGCCGGGTCCACCACCACCTGCAATGACACCGAATGGACGGCGCCGCCCGGCGGTTGCTCGAATGATACCGTGACGGTCCACTCGTGCAGCGACAGGGAGCCTGTTTGCCAGGGTGGACTCGCCGGGCCGCGAATGGATTCCGTATAAGAAACGCCGGCAACGCT
>JAJZZT010000531.1 GCA_021797415.1 Bacillota bacterium | reverse complement strand
AATTGCCATGAGTGTGCACTCTCTCTACGAGGCCTGCCTGGAAGCGCTCGATGAAGAACGCAATTACGATTGCTTTGTTCTCATGCTGGAACGCTCAAAATACATCAGCGAATGGGCGACGTACACCCCCGACAGGGTAACGCGTGAATTATGGCAATCCACCATGGTGGAGACGACCCATCTCCAGGGACGCATCTGCACGCGCATCCAGCACTACGAACAGTCCATGCAGCGGGAGTTCGCCACAGCCGAACCCCGCCGTGCCTATACGCGCAGCATGACAACTGGTCGCTGATACACCAAGATCGAAAACGGAGGATTCACCATGCTCCTGTCCGCCTGTCTCATCGCGCGCAATGAAGAGTGGACGATCCGCCAGTGCCTGGAATCCCTCCGGGACGTTGTCGACGAGATCATTCTTGTCGACACAGGTTCAACCGACCGCACCGTCGCTATCGCAGAAGAAATGGGCGCCAAGGTTTTTTATTATGATTGGCGGGATGATTTTTCCGCCGCGCGCAATGAATCGCTCCAGCACGCCGGTGGTGACTACGTGCTGGTGATTGACGCGGACGAGTACCTCGATACCGGACAACGCCCGGCATTGCGGGAGACACTGGAACGTGAATGGCCTGAAGGCGCGGTCGTTTCGGTGCGCAACTACATGGGCCCGCTCGGCAATATCCAAAGCGCGTCCACACTGCTGTCCATGCGCGTCTTCCGCCGCGGCCATCAGTATCGGGGGGCCATTCACGAACAGGTGGCACAGTCCGTCGTGGATGCCGGCGGCAAGGTGATACGGCTGGATTTGACCTTCCATCATCTCGGCTATATCGACGAGTTCATGCAGTTGCGGAAAAAATCAGTCCGCAACCTCACGTTGCTCAGCAAGGAACTGCAGAACAACCCGCAGGACTGGTTCCACCAGAGCAATCTCATGGCCGAATACATGCAGACCAAGCAGTTCACGGAGTGCGCCGATCTGGCGCAAAAAATATTTTCCGAGATCAAGCGGACGCCCCCTGCCACATGGCCACCTTACGCCCCACGGATCGTCAATTTTCTCATTGTTTCCTTGTGGCAAACAGGAAGAAAACAAGAAGCTCTGGAAGCGGCGCGCGAAGGAATTGGCTACTATCCCTGGCTGACCGACCTGAAAACGAGATATGGAGAAATATTGCTCAGTGAAGGGCGTCGGCTTGAAGCCCTGACCGTTCTGCGGGAGGCCCGGTCACAGGGCGATACCGACAGTTTCGTGGACACCCTGGAGGGGATGGGAACGTATTTCGCCGCCCTGAAATTGGGCGATACATGGGCGGCGCTCGGAGACATGTGGCTGGCGCGCACATGGTACCTGCAGGCTTTTCTCGAAAATCCGGCGCTCGGCAGCGTGCTCAGTGCACTTGTTTACCTCCTGCCGGACGATCCGGACTTTCTCCGCAACCGGATAGAAACCCGCATCAAGGACTCCGCCACACGCCTGCTCTACGTTGAAGCGTATGCGGTAAATGGCTTGCCGGATGCGGAGGCTGTCATTTCCCGCGCGGAACGCGACTTCGGACCGTCCGTCCTGCTGCACCGCGCGCGCATGGCCGTTCTCGCACGGGTTTCACCGGACGAGTTGCCGCGTTATGCGGAGCTTCACTCCTATGAGGAGACTTGGATGCTTGCCGGGATTTATCACTCGGAAAACGGACGCCTAGAACCGGCGCGCTTGTGTCTGGAAAAAGCCGGCCAACGCGGCGCCTACTTTCAGCAGGTTCTGGAATGGTCCAGCCGTCAGGGATTCACCATGCAGTTGGGAGAGATCGCGCGTGATCTCGTCATCGTCCGCGCCTCCCGCCTTTTGCGCCTGCTGTTGCCCGCGGCAGCCGATCTGGATATTGTCTGGCCCTTTTTAGCCACCTCACCGCTCATGCATGTCCTCACTGAAATTGAATGGCCGGGCAGTACATCTACCCAAAGTGAAAAAAATGCGCTGCGCGCGTTCCAGTCGGGCGAACTTCCCCTCGCAGAATATTGGGTCGCACGCGCCAGAGTGTTTGAACCCACGGTGACGCGGATACTGCTCGAATGCGACATCGCGCTTGCCAATGGCGACCGGTCAGGCATGAAAGAGATGCTGCGGCAGGGATTTCACCTTTTCCCCGATTCCGAGGTGCTGCGGCGCGTCAAGCAACAAACAGGATGGAACGAGGAGGACCACACTGTGAACGCGGCGGAGATTTACCGAAAAAATGCCGTTTTGACCATGCCCCTGCACATTCAACTTGCCAAGCTTCATGAGCAGGGGGCGCTGCTCACCAAGGAGATTCTTCAATGCCGCGAAGCGGACGACATCGCGGCGATGCGCACCCGCATTTCACAACTGCAGGACATCATCACGTATCTGCGTTCATCGCTTGACCGTTCCTTGCCCGTGGCAAACACGACGGACGCCACCTACGCATTCTATTATCGCGTGCTTGTTCAATGGTACCTTCAGCCGACTATCATGGAGGAGACGCATCCGGCGATGCTCGCCTTCTGGGAATCGTGGGCGGAAACATGGATGAAGATCCAGCCGTCGCCCGTTACATCGACAGATCGTTGACCAGTGGCCACCGTGGTATCAACAGTTGCCCAATTTGCTGATCACAGTTGGGCACCCGCTGTTTGCCTGACCTTTTTCTCACTCAGGGGTATGGAGGAGATTCGCTGGTCACTCTCACACATCATTCGCGAGTATTCCGGTCCGTGTTCGGGCGCGTATAATACGTTCCCCGTTTTGCTTCGCTCCCCGGCAAACCCTCCCTGAGCGATGTCCGCAATGTATCGGCCGCAGCGCGCAAAGACTGGTCCAATGTCACGCGGCAGCGCAGGCACAGGCGCTGCCCCGGCGCCACGACCGTCCCGCAGGATTCACAGCGGGAAACGGCAGCGCCAGACATGACCAGCCGTCCCTGTTCGATAAGGCGGGAGACGAGGTCCTCACTCACGCCCAGTGCTCCGGAAAGCTCCATCAGCGTGGCGCCGCGGTGTTCCTCCAGGTATTCGCGCACCTGAAGGAATACTTCCTCCTCGCGCCTCGCGCACTCCATGCACAGATCGCTGTCACGCTTCATGAAAACCCTGCCGCACTGTCTGCACGTCCCGATCTCCATAGGCAGCCAGATCCCCCGTTCCGACAAATCTTCCTTCTGCTCAAATCTTCCTCACGCTGTCAGTCAATATCCACCACCTCAATATGGGCGTTTCGCTCCACATCGTCTCCGTCAATCCGATACAGCGCGTCAAAGAACGCGGCCTGGAATGTCCCCGGCCCCTGCGCCAAAAGGGCCGCCTTTTCTGCGGCGACGTTGAAACACGTGATCCCCGCAATGACAGCTTCTGCATAGGTTCCCAAAGGACTGCGCCGGGGAACCACGCCGGCAAATGCGCCGAGAATTCCCGTCAGAGAGCAGCCTGAACCGGTGACGGCCGCCATCAGGGAATGTCCATTTTGCAGTTTCCACACCTGTTGTCCATCTGTCACCCAGTCGATCTCTCCAGTGGCGACGACCACTGAGTGATGCTCCTTCGCATATTGTTTCATGGCAATCGGCATTGCGGCGCTCGCGCCCGCCGAATCAACGCCGGTCACTTTGCCGCCGCTGCCCAGCATGTACCCGATTTCACCCGCGTTCCCGCGCAACACCGTCAATTGCAACGACCGGACGATGTCCGTGGCCGTCCGCGTGCGATAGGGCGTCGCGCCCACACCCACGGGATCAAAAATCACAGGAATACCCGCCTCATTCGCGGACTTTCC
Organism: Bacillota bacterium; assembly: GCA_021797415.1. The sequence goes on along the minus strand of JAJZZT010000531.1, from coordinate 396 downwards.
GGCAATTTGCATGGCCGTGACCAACTCCGGACTGAGCGTTCCTATGTTGAGAGCAATCGCCGCTGAGATCCTCGCCATGTCCGCCACCTCCTCGTGGGCCTGGGCCATCACGGGAGAGGCGCCGATGGACAGCAGTGCGTTGGCCACCGTGTTATTGACAACCAGGTTCGTGATATTATGCACCAATGGTCGCCTGACGCGAACTTCACGCAACCAATATCCAATCACACCTATTTCCCCCCGTTTGTTTGAAATAAATTAGCATTATATTCTATTCATCCACACGCCTGAGTTATCCAAGTTCCAATTTTCAACGGACCATACCGCTCCCTGCTCATCGAGCCACCGTCAGCACATGGACCGAAACCGCTCCCTGCTCAAACAGGACGAGTGCAC
>JAJZZT010000303.1 GCA_021797415.1 Bacillota bacterium | reverse complement strand
CCCGCTGCCGCTGGATGAACGGGCGGTTGAGCAGCGCCTGTACGGCCGCGCGCCTGTCATCGGCGAACGATTCCGATCCGGTTGCCGGCCGCTGTCGCCCGCCCATGTTCACGACATCGCCACCTCCCGGATGATCAAGGTAAAGTCGGGCATGTCCAACTGCCCGTCGGTAAATTCCACCTGCGTCCGTTCCCCGCTTCGCGGCAGGGTCAGCCGAATCTCAAGCCCATCGGGCGTTCGCGTCGATTTCGAGCGATTGACGAGACACCTCCCGATCCACTGCAGCAACAGCACCCGATGCTCCACGGTCAACGCGGGCAGTTCGCTCATCCGGAGCACCCCCCGCTTTGCCCATTCCCGCATCAGCGCCTGTTCCAGTTCCTTCTTTTGCAAAATGGCGGCCGTGGCTTCCGCCCGCTCTACCCTGGTGCTGCGGACGGCTTCCGTGCCAGCGGACCGGCGCTGCCCCCTGGCGCGGGCTCTCAGGCTTCGCAAAATGGGCGTCTCATCCCACATCGAAAAATCCGCCGCGTCTGACGCGGCCTCGCTCTCTCCCTGAAAGCAGCGCGCCGTATACAGGCCGTACACATAAGCGCCCAACCGATGCGCAGGTTCTGCGTGTTCCATGGCCAGAAACAGGCGTCCGAGACGCTCCAGTTCCCGTCTGCGGCTCTGCCCCACGCGATGCTTGTCCTGAATCGCCAGTGCGTACCGCACGACGCGGGCGATCGTGTCCTTCGTCTGCCGTTCCAGGTAATGCACATCGCTCGGCTCCGTCGCCGTTCCCACAAACCACTGTTGCAAAACCAGCCACTCTTCCTGATGCAACTGCATGCGCTCCTCATCCGACAGCGTATGTTCGAGCGTCGGCAGCCGCGCCTCATCCTGCGCGAGCGCCGCGAGGAATGCCTGCCATACCCTTTCCGGCTCCGCGCGGAACATTCCCTCGACATGCCCGCCATACTGCTGCAACCCTTTCACAAAATCGCGCAGATACTGGGACAGCATGTCCTTGAAGACCAGAAACTGATCCGTCAGCATCAGTTCTTCCGCCCGCGCCGTCTGCAGGCTCGCCAGATAGTCGGACGCATTCTCGTGCAACTGCCGGAACGCTCCCTGAAGGTCCTTCCACAACTGCAGCGCCGCTCCAGGCGCAAAGTTCCCGTCCGCGTCGCGAATCCGGGCCATGTATCCCGCGATCCGCTCCAACAGCGCCGGTTCGAGCGATCCCCCGTAGCCCTGGATCTGCTCCAGCGACTGCAGCATCCGCTCGATCTCAATCGCATACGGCGTCATCTGATAGCGGAACCGCTTGCGCAGGTACTCCTCGATGGACCCCGCCCTTCCGCCGTCATGCCGGCTGGTGAGATTCTTCCACTCGACGAGCATTTCGAGATCGCGCTGGCACAACTCTTCCGTGTAATCCGCCGACAATCCCCAGGCCAAGACGCCTGCAAACACGTCCTCCGGCTTTAGCCAATACTTCATCTTGCTGTGATTTTCATAGAAAAACCGCATGATCAAGCGATAACGCGCCACATTGTCCGCGTTCAGATACTTTAGTTCCGGCACGGGTTTTATCCAGAGCTCACTCGCCTGGTTCCGGATCAAGGCACTCATCCTCTGCAACACGACTGACTCCACATCTTCAGTATAGTGAATGCTTAACACACAAGCACCCTCTCTGCAACGGAAAGTATAGGATCAGTGTGGACCGCTTCCTATAGAGCCTGTTCAAAAAGTGGGCAGGGTTGACCCACGCAGTGCAATGGGACATGGGATCAACCGAATGTACAGTGGACTTTATCCCATGTCCCCGAGCGTACGTTTTCGGGTGCGTGAGGGAGCATTTCTGGCGATGACGCGGCAATGCGCCGGGGAGTTCTGCCCCCTTTTTGAACAACCTCCTATACAATTTAACCGTGCATGTTTAGTGAGGTTGTCACACCTGCGGGGCGGCTTCCGGGTCCTCCTCAAGAAACTGAGGCCCCTCGGCGGCCGGAACTTCCTGAACGGTGCGGAGTCTGCCTTCGATCACGCGGGAACGGGTCTTTGCCGCTTCAATCGTGTTGCTGGCTTCCTGCAGCTTCTTCTGCGTCTTCTCAAGGACTTCGCCAAACTTCCCGAACTCCGTCTTGACGGACCCCAGCAGTTTCCACACTTCACTCGAACGCTTCTGGATGGCCAGCGTGCGAAAGCCCATCTGCAGACTGTTCAACAGCGCCGCAATGGTTGTGGGCCCCGTCATGATGACCCGGTACTCCCTTTGCACCGTATCCCAGAGCCCCGAGCGGCGCAGCGCTTCGGCGAACAGGCCTTCTATGGGCAGGAACATGATGGCAAAATCGGTCGTGCCGGGTGGATTGATGTATTTCTCCTGAATGGACTTGGCCTCTTGCTTGATCCGGCTCTCCAGCAGCTTGCCCGCTTCCGCGGCCGCGGCGATATCGCCCGTTTCCTGAGCCTCGACGAGCCGCTGGTAGTCCTCCAGTGGAAACTTGGAATCGATGGGCAACAGCACGCGCTTTTCCTCATCGTCTTTGCCGGGAAGGTTGACGGCAAAATCCACCCGCTCCTGGCCGCCCCGTTTGATGGCCACATTGCGCTGGTATTGATCCGCACTGAGAATTTGTTCGAGGATATTGTCCAACTGGATCTCGCCCAGCGTCCCCCTGGCCTTCACGTTGGTGAGAACCTTTTTCAGGTCCCCCACGCCCGACGCCAGGGTCTGCATTTCACCGAGACCCTTATGCACCTGGTCAAGCCGCTCGCTCACCAGCTTGAAGGATTCCCCGAGCCGCTTCTCCAGCGTCTCATGCAATTTTTCGTCCACGGTCGCCCGCATCTGCTCCAGCTTCTTGCTGTTGTCCTCCTGAAGAGCGCCGAGCTTTTTCTCGACGGTGTCCCGCACCTGTTCCAGCTTTGTTTCGTTCATCCGGGTCAATTCCGTCAGTTGTTTGGAGAATGTATCCAGAAGGCTCTTGTGCTGGGCGGACATTTCGCCAATGGCGCCGATCGTGCTCTTCTGGTTCGCAAACAGCATGTTGCCGGCTTCCTTGGCGAAGCTCTCAAACCGGCCCTTGTCGAGGTCGGCCATCTGCCCCAGTGTGGACAGCAGGGCCTGGTGGAGAGAATCGTGCGTCCCCTTTTGCTGCGCCGCCGTCTCCCGAAGATTTCTCAAAAGAGACTCGCTCAGGAGATGGAAGGAACCCGCCGCCTCCTCTCTGGCCAACTTGGCCGATTTGCCCGCTTCGTCACGGCTTTGCGCCAATTCTTCCCGCAGGGTCTTCTCAAGTCTCTCCTGACCCTTCGCCAAGTCCGCCATCTGCCGAGAGAGTTCCTCCGGCGCGCGGTTTGAAGACCTGCGCGCCAGAAGGAGGAGGATGACGCCAAGGTTGAGTGCGACCGATATGGAGACCATCACGCCAATCAAAGTCCATTCCCCCGGTTCTGTCTAAATATCGCCGCCGTTACATTGAGTCTACCCCGATTATACGTCTTCTTGGCGCGACGGCGGTGGACCCCTGCGCCTGCTCTGCGGACTTTATCACTGCTCCCCCATTCGATATGTTTGATTCCTCATGCAGCAAATCCGCCTGAATATAGCAAACAGCCCGCACGCAGGAGTTGGCCGATTTGCATCGAAATAGAAAAATACCGTATCCATTCGAGGAGCCTATCATGAACCGCCACATAGCCAACAAACTACTGATTGCAGTCGGTATATCCGTCCTGTCTGCCGGAATGCCCGCCATGCCGGCAAACCAAAACGCTTCCCGCATCCCTGTGCGGCGCATGCGAACCGCCCACCTTTTGGCGACCGACGCTCCCGCGCCGCAGACGCCCCTGCAATCCGACTGGCTCCACATCATCGACACGCCTGCCCTGCGCCACGCATCCATATCCGCCGCTGCGTACGACCTGACCACACACCGGTCGCTCGCCGCCATCCATGCCGACTGGCGAGAAACGCCCGCCTCCCTGATGAAACTGTTCACCTCGGCCGCCGCACTGCACACACTGGGGCCTTCTTACCGCTACCGCACCGAGGTGCGCGCAAGCGGTACAACCAGCGGCGTTCCGCCCACTCTGTATCTCGTCGGAGGCGGCGACCCTTGGCTGGAGGCGGACGGAGCGCGCAACCTCGAAAACATGGCCAGGATCGTCAGCCGGTCGATTCACAGCGCCTCCCGGGTCATCGGGGTAGGCACCGCGTT
>JAJZZT010000503.1 GCA_021797415.1 Bacillota bacterium | reverse complement strand
TAACGCAACAGGTTGCCTTCTGGCGGCTGCGGCTTGTGGTGATTGACGAACAACACCGTTTCGGTGTGTCTGTCCGCCGGCTTTTGCGGGCAAAGGGGGAGTGGAGCGACGTGTTGCAACTGTCGGCGACGCCGATTCCGCGCTCCCTGGCGTTGACGATCTTTCGCGACATCGAGCTATCGACAATCCGGGATCTCCCTCCGGGCCGCCTTCCTGTGCGCACAATCTGGCTGCGCAAAGCCGAGGAAGAGAAAGCCGTGCGCCTGTTGCGGCGCGAGCTTGCCAAGGGGCGGCAGGCATTCATCGTGGCGCCGCGCATTGGCGAGGGAGGCGCGGACGGCAGCGAGATGACGAGTGCCGTGGCGTTGCACGAACGGATGCAAGAGGAGTTGGCGGGGTGGCGGGTGGCGCTCGTGCATGGCGGGATGGCGGAAGCGGAACGCCTGCGCGCCATGAGCGATTTTGTGCAAGGGAGCGCTTCGGCGCTTGTCGCGACGTCCATCGTGGAAGTCGGCGTCAGCGTATCCAACGCGACCGTAATGGTGATCCACGACGCGGAGCGGTTCGGGCTCGCGACCTTGCACCAGTTGCGGGGGCGCGTCGGGCGGAGCGACCATCCGTCCACGTGCGTACTCGTGGGCGATCCTGTCACACCCGCCGCGCAGACCAGGCTTCAGGCGATGCTGGAGACGTCGGACGGATTTGCGCTGTCTGAACAGGACATGCGGCTGCGGGGGCTTGGCGAGGTGCTCGGCGACCGGCAGAGCGGGTTGCCGGAATTCCGCATCGGCGACGTGGTGGCGGATCTGCGCGTGATGACGGCGGCGCGCGATGTCGCGGGCGAGTTGCTGGGGCGCCCGGACTTCTGGCTGCTCCCCGCGTATGAGCCGTTGCGCCGAGCGGCGACGGCGGAGGACGATGATGTGCTTGCGGATTCGTGAATGGCTTTTTCGCGCGTTGCCAAAACGTCTGCTCACGCGACTGACGGGCCGGATTTTGCGGCATCCCGCGAGTCGCATGCTCATTCCGGTGTTCGCCGGATGGTACCGCATCGACCTTCACGAAGCGGAGAAGCCCTGGCGGGCGTATGCGAGCCTGGGGGAGTTTTTTTCGCGCCGCCTGCCTGCGGGCAGGCGGGTGGCCGAACCGGATCCCGCTCTTGTGGCGTCGCCGGTTGACGGGGTCGTGTCGGAGACGGGAATGATTCGTGCCGGCACACTCCTGCAGATCAAAGGAATGCCGTATTCTGTGCGCGATTTATTGGAGGATGCGGCGTGTGCGGATCTGGACGGCGGATCGTACGTCACCATCTACCTGGCTCCCGGAGACTATCACCGCATTCACGCACCGCTCACCGCGGTGGCGACATCGGTCGTGCACGTGGGAGGTTCCCTGTTTCCGGTGAACCGCGCGGGGGTGAGCAGCGTGCGCGGATTGTTCGTGCAAAATGAACGGGTGATCAGTTGGTTTGTCCGCGGAAGCGGCTCGTTTGCGCTTGTAAAAGTGGGCTCGCTGTTGGTCGGCAGTGTGCGGACGACGCTTTGTGAACCAGCCTGTCTCTCCGATCGGCAGCGCCGGAGCGGGAGTCTGACGCATTGTTTGAAAAAGCCGGTCGCCGTCCGCAAGGGCGAGGAACTCGGGTGGTTCGAGTTTGGCAGCACGGTGATTCTCATCTTCCCGCCAGGGGAGGTCGAACTGGCCGTCTCGCCGGGGCAGCGCGTCCGGGCGCTTGAGACGATCGGCCGCTGGATCCGACCGGACGCCGCTGTCTGATAGCCGCAGCTTCTCCGGAAGTAAAAGAGCCCTTCCGCCCGGGTACGCGGAAGGGCTCCGCCCGCCGCTTTGCGGACAGGTGCCCTGCGGGGTCCTATGTACAGCGCGGCGGCGGGCCACTGGGAGAGGAGAAACCGGGGGAGAACGACATTACGGCGTTCTCCCTGGTTGCCTTTACGACGTTGACCGTCGCTTCTCTCATTGTGGGCAGCCGTCCGCCTGCTTATACATGCCTGCGCGGTTTGTTCCCGTCTGCCGTTGTGATACAGTACTCGCGAAAGGATGGGGGCTATGCGAGTCATCGCCGGTTCTCACGGAGGACGCCGGTTGAAAGCCCCGCCCGGCCGTGCGACCAGGCCGACGGCCGACCGCGTGAAAGAAGCGCTGTTTTCCATCGTCGGCCCGTTTTTTTCCGACGGAGTGTGCCTCGACCTCTTCGCGGGTTCAGGGGCTCTTGGCATCGAGGCGCTCAGCCGGGGATGCGAGCGTGCTGTATTTGTCGATAGACAAACCGCTGCGACGATCCGGGAAAATCTTTGCGCGCTGGATTTGGCGGACCGCGCATCCGTCCTTCCGATATCGTGGGAGCGGGCGCTGGATCGGCTGTCGTCCGCAGCGGAGCGCTATTCGCTGGTGTTCATCGATCCTCCGTACCTGGCGGGCCTGCTCGTACCCTGCCTGCAACGTCTCGCGGCGGAAGGACTGCCGCGGCGTTTGGCAACCGTGGTCGCCGAGACGGCGCGCCATCTGCCGACACCCGTGATCCCCGGCCTTGAACTGGTGCGCGAAGCGGCTTACGGCGACACCAAACTGTGCGTGTACCGCTATGGGGGAGGATGGGCTGATGGGACCGGATGAAGGAACGCGCTCCAAAAGAACGGCCGTCTATCCCGGATCGTTTGATCCAGTGACCAACGGACACCTTGATGTCGTAGAACGCGCGCTCGCGCTGTTTGACGAGATCTGGGTCGCCGTGCTGGACAACACCGGGAAAAAGTCGCTGTTATCCGCAGCGGAGCGAATGGAGCTTATTGAGGAAAGCGTGCGCGAGTGGCCGCGGGTGCGGGTGGACCGCTTCTCTGGTTTGCTGGTGGATTATCTGTCCCTGCGCGGCGCGTCAGTCGTCGTGCGCGGAGTCCGCAACGCGGCCGATCTCGCGCAAGAATGGCAGATGGCGGCGCTCAACCGCGATCTGAGCCACACGACGGAAACGGTGTTTCTGCCGAGCCGTCCGCAATTTGCCCACCTCAGTTCGAGCATGGTCCGGGAAATCGCCGGTATGGGCGGCGACGTGAGCCGGTTTGTCCCGGCGCACGTCGCCCGGCGTTTGCGGATAAAATAAAATGATAGGTCAAGGGGAGGGCGAGGGGGGCGGCGCATGGATCGCGATGTGCGTTTGACAGTGGCGCTGGGCAGTGGCGGGGCGCGCGGATTTGCGCATATAGGCGTCTTGCAGGCGATTGAGGAAGCGGGCATCCGCGTGAGCGGCGTCGCGGGATCGAGCATGGGCGCCCTGATCGGCGCCGTGTACGCCACCGGTGCGCCGGTTGTGATGCTGGAGCGCATCGCCACCCATTTGCCGCTGGGGCGCTGGATCGATTTCACCGTGCCGCGGATGGGCCTGATCGCGGGAGAACGACTGCAGGAACTGTTAAAACTTCTGACAAAAGCACAGACTTTTGAACAGACCAAAATTCCGCTCGCTGTGGTGGCGACCGATCTTGAACTGGGAGAGCAGGTCGTGTTCCGGTCAGGTCCGATTCACGAAGCGGTCCGCGCCAGCATCGCGATACCGGGTATTTTCACGCCGCACAGTTATCAGGGCCGGCTGCTTGTCGACGGCGGCGTGATCGACCGCGTCCCGATCGACGCGGCGCGCCTGCTTGACGCGGATTTCGTGCTGGCGGTGGATGTCGGCCTGTTTGAGCGGCTGCCCCCTGTGCGCAATGTCCTTGACGTGGTCATTCAGTCGATGGACATCATGGAACGGGAAATCTTTCGCCACCGCATATTGCAAGCCGATTATGTGGTGCGGCCACAGCTTGAGCTGATGAGCGCCACGTCGTTTTCCAATATCGGCGAAGCGATCGAGGCGGGGCGGCAGGCCATGCGGGCCAGTCTGGGCGGTCTGTGGGAGGCACTCGACAGAAAGGGGTTGGTGCGCGATGATCTGGCGAGGCATGCGAAACAGTCGGAGATCGGTTAGCGCAGTTCCGCTCGCGTCGGCGATCGTGGCGCTGCTTCTTGTCGTCGCGTATTTCATTCCGTTACCCTACTATATCTACTCGCCGGGCATGGCGATACCGATTCAGACGATGGTCGACGTGCAGGGCGGGAAACCAAGCCGCAGCGGCGCTTTCTATATGATGACCGTCACATCGCTGTACGCGTCGAATATCTACGTGTTTCTCACCGGTCTCCTGACGCCGCACAGGCAGATCTGGCCGGCCGGGCAAATTG
>JAJZZT010000418.1 GCA_021797415.1 Bacillota bacterium | reverse complement strand
ACGACCGTTTCATAAAATCGTGGATCGACACCGCCGACACGGAACGCGCCCAGCGCCCGGTCGGCAGGATGGCGTTTGGCCCAAGCAGGAAATTGCACAGCGTGACCGGCGTATCGTCGCCAAGCAGGATCTCCCCCGCGTGTTCGATGCGCGGCAATACGCTAAACGGATCCGCCGTCATGACCTCCATGTGCTCCGGCGCGTAGTCGTTCACAAAACGGATGGATTCGTCGAAGCCGTCTGTCACGACGATCCCGCCGTATCCCTGCAGCACCGCCTCGACAAACGAGCGCCGCACGGGGTTGGCGATCTCCTCCACCAGCGTCTGCACGTTCGCCTCGACCGCGTCTGCCAGCGCAGGGCTGTGAGTGACCAGCAGGGCCGCGCTGTCCGGCCCGTGTTCCGCTTCGACCATCAGGTCGAGCGCCGCTTTGCGCGGATCCGCACGCTCGTCGCACAGGATCACGGCTTCGCTCGGCCCCGCGGGCACGCCGGGATCGATCACTCCGGAGAGCATCCGTTTCGCCGCAGTCACGTACGGGTTGCCCGGACCGATGATCTTGCCGGACGGTGCGACGCTCTCCGTGCCAAACGCCGCGGCCGCCACCGCCTGCGCTCCGCCCACCCGATAGATCTCATGGATGCCGAGCATTCGGGCGACATAGAGGATCGCGGGGTCCACCCCGCCCTCGCGGTTTGGCGGCGTGAAGACGGCGATGCGCGGTACGCCGGCCACCGTGGCGGGCGTTCCGAGCATCAGCAGGACGGAGGGAAAACTGCCCTTGCCGCGCGGAACGTACAGCGCCGCGTCGGAAAGCGGCGTCACCTTCTCGCCCGCCATGAGTCCATCGTCCACTTCCATCATCCACATGGGCGCGGGCTTTTGCGCTTCGTGAAAACGGCGGATATTCCCGTGCGCATAGTGCAGCATCTCCTTCACATCCGGCGCAAGCGCGTTCTCCGCCGCCGCGAATTCCGCCTCCGGCACGGCGATCCCCCGCCGGCTGATGTCGACGCCGTCAAAGCGCACTGTATATTCGACAAGAGCCCGGTCACCGCGCTCCCGCACATCCTTGACAATCGGTTCCACAACGCGCATCTGCTCCGAAATGTCCACCGCCGCGCGTTGCATCACCCGGCGCTTGTCCTGTTCCGCCGCTTGGCTCCAGACGTATCGATTGACGAGCCCCACTACGGCACCTCCGTTTCTGCATTCCGCTCGCTTCCAACGCTTTATCACGCTAATATACTAAAGCAATTGTCCTCGATCAGTCAACCGATGGAAGCTCTGAGGAAACTCCCGCCCGTTCAGCTTCCGCCCGCTCATTGACCACCATGGCGAGGGTGCAGCGGGCCGCGCACACGAGCCGTCCCGCATCGTCCACGATGCGCACGTCCCAAACCTGCGTCCTGCGCCCCCTGTGCAGCGGCGCCGCCGTGGCCGTCACCCTTCCTGTCCGCACACTGCGTACATGGCTGGCAGTCAGTTCAATGCCGGCGACCTCGTCGGTGTGCCGCCGCACGTTCAGGGCGGCCCCAAGGCTCGCCGCCGTCTCCGCAAGGGCGGCCGATGCGCCGCCATGCAACATTCCGGCCGGCTGCCTGGTCCGCGCGTCCACTGGCATCGTGACGATCACGCGCTCCGCGCTCGCCTCCGCCACCTCGATCCCCAGGCACTCCATCATCGTCCCGTTCCAACTGCCAGGCAAAAGGTCCATCCGGCGCCTCCATCCCCGTCCGGCAGACATGCGCGCGCAAATGGCCGGATTCAACCCGGGCATGCCTGTCTGGTATCATAATAATAGCGAACGCGCTCGGTTTCGCATAGACGCCCGTATGATCGCATGTCCAGCGGGAGATTGATCGGGAGGTTGATCAGGATGAAGGAAGACAGAGAGCGAATCGCGCTTGTCACCGGGGCAAGCGGCGGCATCGGCCGCGCAACGGCCCTGGCTCTGGCGGACGCCGGGTATGACCTCGTCATCGGCGCGCGCCGGGAAACTCTTTTGGCAGAGACGGCGGATGCAATCCGCCTTCTGGGACGCCGTGTGTTGTCCGCCCGTCTCGACGTGCGCGACAAAGCGTCGGTCAACCGCTTTGTGCAAGGCGCGCTGACCAGTATGGGACATGTCGACGTGCTCGTGAACAATGCGGGGCTCGCCCGCGGCGTCACAAAAATTGCCGAACAGACCGACGAAGACGAGTGGCTTGAGATGATGGACACCAACGTCATGGGACTGCTGCGCGTGACGCGGCTCGTGTTGCCCACGATGATTGCAAACGGGCGCGGACATATTGTGAACATCGGTTCGACCGCCGCACACGAGGCGTACGCGGGGGGATCGGTGTATTGCGGCAGCAAGTTCGCCGTGCGGGCCATCACGCTCTCCCTGCGCCAGGAATTGCTCGGTCAGCCGATCCGGGTGACCGAAATCGACCCCGGCATGACCGAGACGGATTTCAGCCGCGTGCGTTTTCGGGGCGACGAACAGCAGGCCGGCGCGGTGTACACCGGGGCCGTTCCCCTTGCGCCGGAGGACGTGGCGGATGTGATCGTCTTTGCCGTGACGCGCAAGTCCCATGTGAATCTCGACAACATCATACTGCGCCCTGTCGATCAGGCCGTGCACACCATGGTCCACCGGCGCGCCTGAGCACAACGGGACGGCTGAAATCCGCATATCCGCCATGCGCGGCGCATATCCGTAGGATGTTGGAAGCGTCACGAGGCGAGGTGTGAAGAGATGCTGGTCTATACCGTCAAACGGGGAGATACCCTCCAGTCCATCGCATTGCAGACCGGAGCGCAGGAGATGCACCTGCGGCAGTTGAACGGGCTTGCCGGCACAGCCTTGACGACAGGTCTCAACCTGCTCGTGCCGGGACCGCCCCACACGCTTGCGGCGCACCGCGTACAGCCCAAGGAGACGCTGGACATCATCGCCCGCCAAAACGGCACGACGGTTGACGTGTTGGCGGCGGTCAACGGCCTGGACACAACCGCCCCCCTGGCGATCGGCCAGCTCCTGTGGGTGCCGATGCCAGTCGCCGCGAAACGGGCCATCGCGGCAAACGGCTACCTGATACCGGCCGGATCGCAGGATCGCCGCGTCCTGCGCGAGTCGGCGCCGCTGACCATGATCACCGTCTTCAGCTACCATGTGAACCCGAACGGTTCCCTCACGCCGATCGCGGATCAGCGCGCACTCGCCGAGAGTTCGGCTCTGGGGCTTACGCCCTTATTGTCCGTCACCAACTTTGACGGCCACAATTTCAACACCGACCTCGCACATGCCATTCTGTCCGATTCCACCAAACGGCTGGCCGTGATCGACGCCATCGACCGTACGCTGGAGTTGAAAGGCTATCACGGAGTCAATATCGATTTTGAGCACATGCAGCCCGACGACCGCCCGCTTTACAATGCATTTATCGCGGAAGTACACCAGGCCGTGCACGCCAAAGGCAAGTCCCTGTCCATCGCGCTGGGTCCCAAGACGCGCAATGAACCCGACGCCGCCTGGATGGGCGCGTTTGATTACAAGGCGCTTGGAGTAACCGTCGATTTCATCATGCTGATGACGTATGAATGGGGCTGGGTCGGCGGGCCGCCGATGGCCGTCGCGCCGCTTGACCAGGTGCGCGCCGTGCTGGATTACGCCCTTTCTGTCATCCCCGCCGAAAAACTATTAATGGGCATACCGACCTATGGCTATAATTGGGATGTGCCGCACGATCCAAAGAGCGCGCCCGCGACAGGCGAGTCGCCCCTGCAGGCGCAGAATCTCGCGGTGCAACACGGCGTCCCCGTGCATTTTCATCCGCTGTCCGCCAGTCCGATGTACCGCTACCGCAGCGGTTCGCAGGAACATGAGGTGTGGTACGAGGACGCCAAATCGCTCCTGGCCAAGTTTCATCTCGTCTACGAGATGAAACTGCGCGGCGTGAGTTTCTGGGTCTTGGGACAAAACTTCCCGCAACTGTGGCCGCTTCTGGCCGACACGTTCACGGTCCGGTGAGTGTCTGGACGGACACGGCGAGCGCGGTCGACAGAGCCTGTCCGCCCTGAATGGTCATGGCGGACCCGTTGTCGACCGCCTCGCGCAACCCGTGCGTCGGATAGCCGCAAAACGGCTCCAGCCCGATGTTGTAATGGCGCCCGTACCACGGGAATCCGTCCGCCCCGAACTCCTGCCAGAACCAGCAGTCCGGAAACACGGCCTTGTCCCACTCGACAC
>JAJZZT010000122.1 GCA_021797415.1 Bacillota bacterium | reverse complement strand
ATCGTCGTCCGGGAAACGGTTCCCGACTACGTGCTGCGCATGGCGGACGAAGTGCTGCTGATCGACGTGCCTCCGGAGACGCTGCGCCAACGCATGCGCGAAGGCAAGATCTACGCGCAAGAAAAGATTGAGCAGGCGCTGGACAATTTTTTCCGCGAAGGCAACCTGATCGCCCTGAGAGAACTCGCCCTGCGCGAGGTGGCGGACAATGTGGACGACCGGCTGGAGGCCTGGGACGAGCGCAGCGCGCTGCGTGGGCCGTGGCGGCGCATTGAGGTGATCTACGTGTGCGCCAATCTCAAACCGAAGGCGGAACGCCTGATCCGCCGGGGATTTCGCACGGCGCATCGCCTCAAAGCGAAGATGTACGTCGGCTACGTGCAGGATCACCCGAAGTTGGCCGAGCAGGAGGTGGAACGGGTTTCTAAACTTCGCCAATTGACGGAGCGGCTCGGCGGCACCTTCGAACACCTCAACGCCACGAGCCGTCGCGACGTCTTTCGTGTTCTTGTGGAAGAATTGGAACGCAGGCGGGTTACGCAGGTGGTGCTCGCCCACTCCACCCGCTCCCCCGGCGAACTGATGCACGGCGGTCACGTGCTTTCCAACTTTTTACGCGCCACCCGCCACCTTGACGTGCTGGTCATCGCGGACCCGAATTCCGGCAACGGCTCGGAGGGCGCACGCTGACAGCACCGGAGAGCGCCCTCCGAGCCCCTTGTGCGCTATAATGAGCGAGGCTGGTTCCCATTCTGTTTTACAAGGAGTCCTGACATGGGCGCGCACCTTTTTTCACCCTATCGCCTGCGAGAACTGCAATTGAAAAACCGTATAGTCATGTCCCCCATGTGTCAGTATGCGGTGAGCGCAAAAGACGGCAAGCCGAACGACTGGCACCTGGTTCACTACACCAGCCGCGCCGTCGGCGGAGTGGGCCTCATCATCATGGAAATGACGGACGTGGAGCCGGACGGCCGCATCAGCGATTTCGATCTGGGCATCTGGTCGGACGACCACATCCCCGCCTTCGCGCGCATCGTCGACGCATGCCATGAACGAGGGGCCAGGGTGGGCGTCCAGATCGGCCACGCGGGGCGCAAGGCGCAGGACGCCGGCGAACCCGTCGCGCCGTCTCCCCTGGCGTTTGACGGGAAGTCAAAGACGCCGCGCGCGCTCACCCTCGATGAAACCAAGCGCATGGTCGACAAGTTCCGAGCGGCGGCCGCACGGGCCGTGGCGGCCGGCGTCGACCTGGTCGAATTGCACGGCGCGCACGGCTATCTGATTCATCAGTTCCAGTCGCGCCACACCAACCGACGCGCGGACGAGTACGGCGACGACTTAGCCACATTTGGATCCGAAGTCGCCGCGGCGGTCAAAAGCGCGTTGCCTGAAGGCATGCCGCTGCTGATGCGCATTTCCGCGATGGAGTACGTGGAGGGCGGATACGGACTGGACCACGCCGTCCACCTGTGCCGCCGGTACCATGAGGCGGGCGTGGACGCTTTCGATGTGAGTTCCGGAGGCGAAGGCCCGATCGGAGCCGCGGGTCGGCCCGGCTCCCACGCCGGTTATCAGGTCCCGCTCGCTCGCGGCGTCAGGCAGGCTCTGGGCGTACCTGTGGCTGCCGTCGGGCGGCTGGACGATCCGGCGCTGGCGGAGTTCGTCGTCGCCACGGGCGATGCCGACCTGGTCGTCATCGGCCGCGGGTTGCTGCGGGATCCGTACTGGGCGCTGCGCGCAGCCATCGCCCTGGGCGAGACGCCCGCCGTGCCCGCCCAATACACGCGCGGATTCGCCCAATAAGCCGATGATCAATCTGTCCTACATCAATCTGTCCTACATCAGCCTGTGCCTGACGTCCCTTCTCGGCGCCCTGCTGTTTTTTGGCTTCACCTTTCGCGTGCGGATCCGGTATCCGTTGCGCATCGTCAGCCTGCACGTCATCCTGGCGTCCGTCACCGCGCTTCTCCTCTGCCTGGCGGCGGTACAGGCGCTGTTCTTCCGGCCCGCCAGGGCCGCCGCTTCTCCCTGGGCCGCCGCCCTGCTCGTCGCGGGCCTGTTGCTGCTGCTCTTCACCTATGCGCTCGGACTGTATTTTTATCTGCGGTACGACGCGCGCAGGCGCCATCTGAAGCTCCAGTCGCTCGTGCTGCACCTGTCCTTGGCGGGGCTCAGCTTTATCTTCATCACCTCGGCCTTCGCGGTCAACGCCTGGACCGCTTCGCCGGGCGCGGGACCGCATACGGCCGCCGCGCAGAGTCCCGTGTGGTTCATCGTGCATCGCCATCGGACATTGCGCCACGCGTACGAACGGCACCTCGGCCAGACTTCCGGCACCGCGCCGTGACGCCCACACCGCCGGCACCCGGCGCCATGGCGCGAGCAGGGGTTTGGCGAAGCCAGGACAGGCGCGCGGAGTGTACGTAGTGGGTACATGAGCACGCCTGTCCTGCGCGAGCCGAAGCCCTGCGCCGCAGAGTTCTCGGCTCTTTTCGGACAACCTTACAAAATACGTGTCCGAAAAGGCCGAGGTAAGATGCAAGCAGGGGTTTGGCGAAGCCAGGACAGGCGCGCGGAGTGTACGTAGTGGGTACATGAGCACGCCTGTCCTGCGCGAGCCGGAGCCCTGCGCCGCAGAGTTCTCGGCTCTTTTCGGACAACCTCTACAGGCGCACCGGCTGGCCGGACTGCGCCGATTGATTGGCGGCCACGGTCACCCGGTGCGTCTCATACGCATCCTGGTAGGTTGAACGGATCAGCCGGGGATCGCCGGTCCGCACTGCCGCCACAAACGCCTGATCCTCGACAAAATACGGATCGGTCCCATTGCGGCGCGTGCGCGTCTCCGTCCTCCCGCGCTCGGTCAGCGCGTCGTCGCGGATCTCCAGCGTGAGATCCCGCGTCACGATGTCCAATCCGACCGCGTGGTTGCGATCCAGCAGGCAGGTCGTCATCACCGTGCCGACCGCACCGTCGGCAAACCTCAGGTTGAGAGAGCCCACGTCGGGAACCGTGACACCCTCATAGAAGTCCGCAATGCCCCGATTTCCGTAGCAAGCGTGCACTTCCGCAATTTCACCCACCAGGTAGCGCGCCAGATCGACAATGTGCGTGGTCTGCTCGACCATTTGCCCGCCGGATTGATCCATCTTTCTCCACCAGGACACTTCGGGCATCGTTCCCATCCAATACCCCATCACCATGCCCGCCCTGCGCGTGGCCAACGCCTCCAAAGCGGCGTCGGCCGCCTCGGAATAGCGCCAGTGATAACCGACCGCCGTCAGCAAACCCCTGCTTTGAACGGCCCCAAGGATGGCCTGCGCAGGCTCCAGGTCGACTGCAAGCGGTTTCTCTACGAACAGCGGAATCCCGCGTTCCAGCACCGCCAACTCCACGGCCCCGTGCGCAAACGGCGGCACGCAGACGTAGACGGCATCCGGTCTGGTCTCCAGCAGCGCTTCCACAGATTCGGCCACAGTTGCGTCGTATTGCCGCCCCGCCTGCTCCGCCCGTTCGCGGAGCACATCGTAGACCGCCGACACCCGCGCGCCTTCGATTCTGGCCAGATTTCTCATATGCGCGCCCGCGATGCCGCCCACGCCGATGAATGCGATGTTCATCCTCGTTCCCCCGTTCTGTACACCTGCTAAGTCAGTACGCCCGCTCAGTGTACTTGCATTTGCTTCCTTAAAAAGTCAAGTGTCTCACGCAAAGAACGGACTCCGTCGGGCACGCCGCACTCCAGCGACATCCATCCCCGGTAGCCCAGTTCTTGCAACGTCGCGAATATGGAACGGAAATCCGTGTGTCCGAGCCCCGGAACGAGGCGGTTGGAATCCGCCAAATGGACATACCCCAGGCGGGACGCGGCGACTCGCAAAGCGGAAGGCAGATCGGTCTCCTCGATATTCATATGGAAGACATCCGCCAGAATCGTCATATGCGGAGTATTTATCCTTTCGCAGATGGCCATCGCCTGCTCCACCCGGTTCAAATAGTGAGTCTCATAGCGGTTGAGCGGTTCGAGGATCAACTGTGTGCCGCATGATCCGGCATGCCCGGCCAACTCACTCAACTGCACCGCCAGCAGTTCGTCCTCCATTTCCCTGGCGCTCTTCCACGGCGCCAAGTCGGGCAGCTTGGGCGGCCCGAAAATCGGCACCACGATCACGCCCTGCGCCCCCACCTCGCCCGCGGCAGAGAGCAAGTCCCGAAGTTGTTGCATCGACTCCTCC